>JAZKEH010000628.1:0-5661 GCA_040387155.1 Pseudomonadota bacterium
CCATTCTTTACGGACCGCTTGATGCGGAGAAGCCGGGGACTGTGGGTGACTTTATCGACAAGCTGGGGCCCGGTGATGTGGTTGCCATCGACAACGGTGGGCGTGAAGACGCGACCGTGTGGGGCGACATCCTGACGTTTCTGGCGAACAAGAAGGGGCTGGCCGGTACTGTTATTGATGGTGCCTGTCGCGATGTGCATCTGTGCCTGAGTCTTGGCTATCCGATTTACTCGCGCAGCTACTCGATGCGCACTGGCAAGGATCGTGTGCAGGTGGATGCGGAACAGGTGCCAATCAACATTGGCGATGCGCGGGTGAACCCGGGCGACATTCTGCGGGGTGATGCGGACGGTGTGGTTTGCATTCCGCGGTCGCGTGAAGAGGAAGTGCTGGCGACGGCGGAGCAGATTGATGTGGCGGAGATGAAGATTCGCGGCATGCTGGAAGAGGGCAAGACCATTACCGAAGCGCGCGCGTTGATGAAGTATCACTCGTTGCAGACGCCGAACAAGTAACACGTCTTTTCGCCGGATAAGTTTGAATACCAACAGGAAGCACCAATGATTATCGATTGTCATGCCCATACATCCGCGCCGCCGCAGTTGGCGGTCTACAAGGCTGGTCTGGTTTCGCATCGTGGTTCGCACGGTCGCGGCAAGGTCAGTTACACCGACGAGCAGTTGATTGCGGCGTGGAACCGCAAGGAGATGGCGCCGTGTGGTCACATTGAACACATGACGAACAATGGCATCGACCTGCAGCTGATTTCGCCGCGGCCGTTCCAGACGATGCATTCGGAGAAGCCGGGCTATCTGGTCGATTGGTATATCCATGAAGTGAACAACATCATTGCCAACAGTGTGCGGCTGTTTCCGAAGAAGTTCTTCGGCATTGGCGGTTTGCCACAACAGGGTGGCGAGCCGGTCTCTGTCGTGTTCAAGGAGATGGAGCGCTGCGTGAAGGAGCTGGGGTTCAAGGGCTTTCTGCTGAATCCTGACCCTTACGAGAACGATGGCAACAAGGCACCGCCGATGGGCGATCGCTACTGGTATCCGCTGTACGAAAAAGCCTGTGAGCTTGATGTGCCGTTGCACATCCACACGGCGGGCTCGCGCAATCCCTTGCGTGAACCGTATTCGCTCTATTTCGTTAACGAAGAAACAACGGCAGTCTATGGCTTCGTCAACTCCACTGTGTTCGAAGATTTCCCGCAGTTGAAGATCGTCATCTCGCACGGCGGTGGCGCGATGCCGTACCAGATCGGCCGCTTCAATGCCGGCTCTGCCAAGGGCGGTGCGCAGGGTGGCAAGAATCTCTTCATTGATGGCATGCGCAACATGTACTACGACAGCGTACTGTATTCGAAGGAAGCACTGGAACTGTTGATCAAGGTAGTCGGTGCGGATCGCATTCTGTACGGTAGCGAATGTCCGGGTGTCGGCTCGTCAATCAATCACCTGACTGGCGAGACCTACGACAGGACGGTGCCTCTGATCGAAAGCTTCGATTGGCTCAGCGACGAAGACAAATACAAAATTTTTGAAGGCAACGCCAAACGCGTGTTCAACCTGGACGTATAAACCATGGCCAAGATTACGCTCGGCATTTGCACGACCCACGGGCCCATCCTAAACACCACGCCGGAAGAGTGGATGCTGCGCGTCCCGCACGATCACAAGACGCGGCACTGGTTCCGCAACAAGGAATATTCCTTCGAGGAACTGGTTGCGCTGCGCAAGCACGAGAATTTCGCCGCGCAGATCACGCTGGAAGAGCGCACACGTCGGCATGCGGTTTGTCAGCAGGGTGTCGCTAAATTGGCGGAAGTGTGGGCAAAGGAAAAACCGGATGTGGCCGTCATCATGGGCAACGACCAGCGTGAGCTGATTCTGGAAAGCATGCAGCCGGCCTTCACGATCTATCACGGTGATACGTTCTGGCAGAAGCCGCTCGACGAAGATCGTGCTTCCCGTTTGTCGGTCGGCATTCGTGAAACCGAGTGGGCCTATCGTCCGCATGAACCTGTTGTGTGGCCGGCGTTGCCCGAGCTGGCGAACCTTGCCTTCCGCATGGCGGCTGACGCCAATTTCGATTTCGCCGCCAGCAAGATGTGGCCCGACATGGGCAACCATCATCACATCGGCACCCCGCACGCGTTCAGCTGGATTGTTCGTCGTGTGATGAATGACAACCCGGTGCCGATACTGCCGATCATCACCAATACCTTCTTCCCGCCGAACCAGCCCACTGCACGCCGTTGCTTCGAGATGGGTCGCTTCTTTGCGAAGGTCATCAAGGAATGGAAGAGCGATGCGAAGGTTGCCGTGTTCGGCTCCGGTGGTCTGACTCACTTCACCATCGATGAAAAATTCGACAACGATTTGTATCAGGCCATGCTGAATCGCGACGAGAAATTCCTGTGCTCGGTGCCGCAGTCAACGTTGATGCAGGGCACTTCTGAAATCCGTAACTGGATTGCTGCTGCCGGTGTGCTGTTTGAAACCGAACTGGCCGGTGCGGCTATCGACTACATTCCGTGTTACAGAACGGAAGCAGGCACGGGTACTGCGCAAGGATTCATGGTCTGGCGCTGATCTCGCGCGGTTGATTTGATCCGGTATTTACCGGCCAAAACCAGTTTCACATTGTTTGCATTGAAGCGCCGGCTCGACCCGAAAAACTGTGTGCTAGTATCCGGCGCATTCCAATAAACGTTCAATAAAAAACAGGTTGTGTCATGGGGAAACTGGCGAAGCTGGCAATCGCGATTTTCAGCGCGAGCGTGTTGTGTGCAGGCAGTGCACAAGCGCAATTTCTGGCTGGCAACAATCGGGATTCTGATCGGCCGGCCCCCCGACTTGCCGACGGCACCATCAGCCTCAGTGGCCCGCCCGATGAAATCGGCAACTGGGAAGGCAATGCAGGCGCCGTGCTGTTCACCAACGCCAAGGGCGGCGCACTCGACAACGCCACTCTCTATTTGCCTTCCAATCTTTCCATCGACGAAGTGCCGTGGCTGCCAGCGTCACGCGAAGCCTATGACTATCGCCAGGCGACGCTGACGAAGGATGATCCGCACACACGCTGCAAACCCAGCGGTGGTCCGCGCATGTTCCACACCCCGTATGGTTTCGAAATTCTCCAGTTGCCCGACAGCCAGGAAATCATGTTCCTGCAAGTGGGCGCACCACATTCCTGGCGCCGCATCTTCATGGATGGTCGCGCGCATCCGGCCAATCCCGAACCAAGCTGGTTCGGCCATTCGGTGGGCCACTGGGAAAATGACACGCTGGTTGTCGACACTGTCGGCTTCAATGACAAGTTCTGGATGGCGCGCGAAGGCGTACCGCATTCCACGCAGTTGCATCTTGTCGAACGATTTACGCGTACCAACTTCTACACGCTGGTCTATAACGTCACCATTGATGATCCGGGCGCCTACACCGCAACGTGGAGTGGTGGCTGGTACATCAACTGGGTAGCGGGCAACGAACCATTCGATTATCTCTGCCAGGAAAACAACAAAGACCCTGGCGCGATGATCGGTCCGCAGGGCGAGTAAACAGCCAGCACAGCAGCTACCTAACAACTCATTCACGAGGGGATCGTCATGGGGACAAACGCAACAGACAGCAATACAAAGGCCGAACTGCTGGCGAATTGGCCGGTACTGGTCGTGGCCTTCCTGCTGGTGTTTTTCTCGTTTGGCGTGCCCAACTTTTCCTTGCCGTTCATGTACAAACCGGCAATGGATGAATTCGGCTGGACCAATACCCAGGTCAACCTGTTGTCGACAGCGAAGTTTTTGATCGGCGCCGTAGCTGCACTCGGCATGGGCATCCTGATCGACAAGATCGGTGGCAAGATCGCCGTGTTGATCGGTGCGTTGGCGGGTGGCTGCGCGATGGCCTTGTTTCTGATTGCAACGACGCTGCCGATTTACTATCTCGCCGGCGCGCTGCTCGGTGTTTCTGCTTCCTCCATTGTGTCGGCCATGAAAGTTGTCGTGTCGCGCTTGTTTGAACTCAATCCGGGTCTCGCGCTCGGCATTGTGTTGGGTGCTACCAGTATGGGGCAGACGTTGATGCCGTTTGTGTGGACTCCGTTGCTGGACGCCGGTGTGAACTGGCGCGTCATCGCCGGTTTCCTCAGTCTCGGCTCTCTGTTGATTTCAGCACCGCTGTGGCTGTTCTTTATGTCACGCGCTGGCGCGACGCAAGATGTCATAAATTCAAGCACGCATCGCGCGCCGGGTGCGCCGACGATGTGGGATCGCGCCAAGGAAATCAGCAAGGAGAAGGGTTTCTGGCTGATCATGCTGAGCATCTTCCTGGTGTCGGGCGTTGATCAGGCGATGACGCAGAACACCGTGACGTACCTGCGCAACGATAAAGGCTTCAACCTGGGCGATATCGTCTGGTATTCAGCGTTCACCGGTATTCTTGCTGTTATCTCCAAGCCGGTGGCGGGTTGGGTGTATGACCATTACTCGATTACCGGCATCCGTTTCTTCTACTTCCTGCTGGCCATTTCGGTATTGCTGGCCTTGCCGGTATCGGGCGGGCTGACGCTGTTTATGTTCGTCACAGTGCTTGGCATTGCCCATGGTGGTTTGATCGTGGAAGCGCCAGTGTTGACCAAACACTACCTTGGCCCCCGCAATCTCGGCATGACGATTGGTATCGTTTCTGTTGCTGTGAATCTGGGTTTTGCCGCTGGTCCGCCAGTACTCGGCATGTTCGTCGACCACTATGGCAGCTATGCCAATGGCTTCATGGCCTTCGCTGTCATTTCGCTGGTCGGCTTCAGCCTGATGCTGCCGATCAAGCCGCGCTTCTGGACAAAGCCAGGCAAGCGCAAGCAGGAGCCGGAAGCTGCTGCTACCAAGCTGCGACCTGCCTCTATCTAGCAGCACCGCTACTTCAAGGAATTCTTCTATTGCCTCCGAATCCCGCAGAGGAAGGGGAGGCTGCAACAGCTTTTTCTTCACGGGGGTACACACATGAAAAAGATCGACATCTTCAACCACATCTGGACCAACCGCTTCTACGACAAATTGCGTGAAGTCACCGGCAAGATGACCGACATCACCCGTCGCTCTGAAGCGGTGCCGATGATGACGGACCTCGACGAGCGCTTCCGCATCATGGATCGCTTCGGCGAGTACTCGCAGATTCTTTCACTCGCGTCGCCGCCGCTGGAAATTGTTGCCACGCCAGAGCAGCAGGTCATGCTCTCGCGTGTGGGCAGCGAAGACATGGCGGAGTTGTGTGACAAATACCCGGATCGCTTCCCTGGCTACATTGCGTCGATTCCCATGGGCAATCCCGAGCAGGTATTGGCCGAAACAAAATACGCCATCGAAACACTCAAGGCGTCCGGCGTGCAGATCTTCACCAACGTCAAAGGCAAGCCGCTCGATCATCCCGATTTCGTGCCGGTGTTCGACTACATGGCTGCCATCGATCTGCCGATCTGGATCCACCCTGCACGTGGTGCGTTGTTTGCTGACTACAAAACTGAAGAGCGTTCGCTGTACGAGATCTGGTGGACCTTCGGCTGGCCCTACGAAACCTCGGTTGCGATGGCGCGTCTGGTGTTCAGCAAGTTGTTCGACAAGCATCCGAACATCAAGATCATTACGCATCATGGCGGTGGCAT
>JAZKEH010000629.1:0-9126 GCA_040387155.1 Pseudomonadota bacterium
CAGGATCTGTTGGGCGTTCTGCAACCTGAACACTGTTAGATTGCTTGTCGAGATCGCGCAGAGGCAGCCTGCTTGCGACAACTGTCTCAGTCATCGCGCACACCGTTCAGCAATACGTCCAACACCAGCAGCACCGCCCCGCACGAAATCGCTGCGTCAGCGATATTGAAAGTGGCGAAGCGCCAACTGCCGTAATAGACACTGATGAAGTCCACGACATAGCCCATCGCTACCCGGTCATACAGATTGCCCAGTGCACCACCGAGAATGAACGTCAACGCCACAGCGAGCAATTGCTGATTGCGCGGCATGCGCCACAACCAGATGGCGAGCACAACGCTGACTCCAGTGGAAATTGCGGCCAGCACCCAGCGTTGCCAGCCGCTGGCGTCATTGAGAAAACTGAAAGCGGCACCTTCATTGTGAGCCAGCAGCAGATCAAAACCAGGGAACACGTTTACAGGGACGCCGAGATCCAGATTCAATGTGCTCAGGTACTTGGTGTACTGATCCACGATGATGATCACGCTCACCAGCAAAAACAGGCACCAGCCAGGAATGCGCACGCGCTCAGTTTTTGCACCAGGCTCGCTGTTGGTGTTATCCAATGCACTGTCATTCATCTTCTATTACCCATGTTCTATCACTCATTTGCTGCTCACTCCGAAATAGGTTCTGGCATCCTTCACATCTGCTGCGATCTGTTGTTGCAGCAGTTCAAGACTGGCAAATTTTGCTTCATCCCGCAGTTTGTGCAGGAAACTTGCGGTCAATATGCTGCCGTAAAGATCACCCACAAAGTCCAGCAGATAAACTTCCAGCGAGGCCTGGGAAGCATCACTCACTGTGGGGTTGTAACCAACACTGGCGACACCCTGGTATGTTGTGCCGCCATGCAGCACTTCAACAACAAAAATGCCCATCAACGGCAATTTGTTGTTGGCCAGTTGCAGGTTGGCGGTGGGAAAACCCAGCTGACGTCCCAGTTTGCGCCCTTCAATGACCTTGCCGCTGATTGAATAAGCCCGACCCAGACAGGCGTTGGCGTGTTCGCAGTCTCCTTGCTGCAGATAACGGCGTATCAGGGTACTACTGATGCGCTCGCCACTTTCGACACAAGGTGCCACCGGCTTCACCGTGAAATTGCCGGCAGCAGCCAGTCGCTGCAAGGTGCTGATATCACCGCTACGGTTATAGCCAAATCGGAAATCGTCGCCCACCACGATACTGCGCATCCCGAGCCCTTGCTGCAGAACCTCGCTAACAAAAACGTCTGGCAACTGAGCGCTGGTCTCCCTGTCGAAGCCCAGGCAGTAAACAGCATCAATACCGAACTGATCGAGAAAGCGTACCTTGTCG
Source organism: Pseudomonadota bacterium (assembly GCA_040387155.1). Lineage (GTDB taxonomy): Bacteria > Pseudomonadota > Gammaproteobacteria > Pseudomonadales > Pseudohongiellaceae > CAILUG01. Next base: position 1,360 of record JAZKEH010000629.1, read on the forward strand.
TGGAATGCGTTCAGTCTGGCAGGCGCGGCAGGGCCGGCAAAAAACTCTTCCGGTTGCGGTTCGCTCAGGATGACGAGCGTCGGCACATCCAGGCGTAACGCCTCAACCTTGAGTTCTTGCAGTATCTTCTGGTGTCCCAGATGCATGCCATCGTACTTGCCGATGGTAATGGCGCAACTGCCAAGCGCAGTGCGGGCGGCAGCAACTGAATGAAAAACCTGAATCATTGATCCGGACCAGAATTCAAAGAAGCATTATACGAAGCGAAGCAGGTCCGGGTCAGGCCCGGAAATGACGGGGACGCATGCCACACAACCAGAGTGCACCCAGATAGACGAGTCCACCCACCAGGCAATGAAGCAGCAGATGCAGTACCCGCGACAAATCATCCCATTGAAGCCACAGCTGTGCGGGCTGCTGCAACAGCAAAAGCACCACTACCATGATCAGATTGGCCAGCACCAGACGCACCAGCACGCTCCAGAATTCAGGTGCGAAGACCAGCACTTTGCGCTGCAACAACCCGCGCAACAGCAGACCTGCGTTGATGAAGGCAGCAATCGCGGTCGACAACGCCAGGCCCACATGCTTCATCGGCACTATCAATATCAGGTTAATGACGATATTGCTGACCATGGCGATAACACCGCAGCGTACAGGTGTTTGGGTGTCCTGCCGGGAAAAATAGGCAGAGGCCAGAATCTTCACGGCCATAAATGCCAGCAAGCCGGCCCCAAGGGCGCGCACACTGCGCGCAGTGGGCAATACATCTTCCACACCGAACGCCCCGCGCTGATACAACGTGATTACCATCGGTTCGGCCAGAATCAGCAAGGCGAAGCACGCTGGCATGCCCACCAGCAAACAGCAACGCAAGCCCCACTCGACAGTGTGTGAGAAGGCCGCTGCATCGCCACTGGTTTTCAGTCGCGACAAGGCAGGCAAGATGACGGTGGCAATCGCGGTGGCGAAAATGCCGAGCGGCAATTCCACCAGACGATCAGTGTAGTTGAGCCAGCTCACGCTGCCATCACCTTCGATCGATGTTGCCAATGCTGTGTCGATCATCAGATTGATCTGCCCCACCGATACGCTGAACATCACCGGCAACATCAGACCCAGTACTTTCCTGACACCGGCATCCTGCAAGTCCAGGCGGGGCCGCGGCAACATGCGCAAATGTGCGAGGAACGGCAGCTGGAACATCAACTGCAATGCTCCGGCCAGCAACACTCCCCATGCGAGTGCAATTGCAGGTTCTGCAAAGAACGGCGCCAGCAACCAGGCCGTCAATATCAGCACTACATTCAGAATCACCGGCGTTAGCGCGGGCACTGCGAAATGGCCATAGCTGTTGAGAATGGCGCCGGCAAAACCGGTGAGTGAAATCAGAATCAGATACGGAAACGTTATTCGCAGCATGTCGACCAACAAGCCGAACTTGCTCGGATCATCCATAAAGCCCCATGCAAAGAGCGTTGCCAACAGCGGCGCGCCTATCACACCCAGCACCGTGGTGATCAGCAATGCGGCTCCCAGTGAGGCAGCCACGCGATCGATGAATTGCTTCACCTGTTCCGGCGATTCTGTCTTGCGCTTCTCGGACAGCACTGGCACAAAGGCTTGCGCAAATGCGCCCTCGGCAAACAGCCGGCGCAGGAAATTGGGAATACGAAAAGCCAGAAAGAAGACGTCGGCGGCGGCATCGGCGCCAAAGACTGCAGCAAACACGGTTTCCCGTATCATGCCCAATACGCGAGACGACATCGTCGAGCCAGAGGTCACTATGGAGGACTTCAGCAAACCACTCTGGGGCTTTGCGGGAGGGGTTTCATTTGCGGACGGGGGGGAGGACTGCATCTAATTGGGAAAATTCGTGAATTTTCCGCATGTTACTGGCAGTACCCTGCTCTTTCCAGTTGCTCTGACGGTGTTTCAAGCTTGACTTTATTGGGCCTGAACTGCATAGTGCACGCCTTTTTTCGGGTCAGCCCAACGGTAACCCGGATGTTGGAAATACCCGGTTTTGCACATCGCCGGAATCGTCAGAAGACGACTCCGGCCCACTTTTAAATAATTGAGTTCAGGAGTTCCCCTTGGCCAATACCGCACAAGCACAGAAACGCGCCAAACAGGCCGAAAAACGTCGTCAGCACAATGCCAGCTTCCGCTCCATGGTTCGCACCTACCTGAAGAAAGTGGTAGCTGCCATTGAAACCAAGGACTACGCCGCCGCTACGACTGCTTACAACGAAGCAGTGCCTGTTATCGACCGCATGGCTGACAAGGGCATCATCCACAAGAACAAGGCTGCCCGTCACAAGAGCCGCCTGAACGATTCCATCAAGGCCCTGAAAGCTGCCTGATCGGAAAGCGTTACCGCATCAACAAAAAACCGGCCAAGTGCCGGTTTTTTTATGCCTTTGATCAATGGCGGGATGTAGCAGAAAGGAGCTGAGGTTACAGCAGCGCCAAATTGTCGCGATGGATCAACTCGTGATCACCGTCGTAGCCCAAAAGGCTGATGATCTGCTCGCTGGGTTTGCCAGCCAGTTTGGCAGCCTCATCGAGATCGTAATTGACGAGTCCATGGGCAATGGCCTTGCCGTTCTGGTCGTGACACGCCACCAGATCGCCGCGTTTGAACTGACCACTCACCGCCTTCACACCGACCGGCAGCAGGCTCTTGCCAGAGGTCTGCAGCACTTTGACAGCGCCGGCATCCAGCGTCAGCACGCCCCGCACCTGCAGGTGGCTGGCCAGCCACTGCTTGCGAGCCGCCAGTGGTTGGTTTTCTGGCAACAGGAGCGTGCCCAACGGCTCGCCCTGCTGCAGCGCCACCAACACGTCAGGATTGCTGCCATGCACGATGACAGTGGCCGTGCCCGAACGTGAGGCCAGTCGGGCTGCCCTGATCTTGGTGACCATGCCGCCCTTGCCCAGCAGCCCACCACCGCCAGCAACCGCCATCAGCATTTCATCGTGGCTGCTGGCTTCGGTAATCAGTTTTGCCGTGCTGTTGCTGCGGGGATCCGCATCGAACACGCCCTGCTGATCGGTGAGGATCACCAGCACATCGGCGTTAATCAGGTTGGCGACAAGTGCAGCCAAGGTATCGTTGTCGCCGAAACAGATTTCATCGGTAACTACAGTGTCATTTTCATTGATGACAGGAATAACCTTCATATCCAGCAACGTACGCAGCGTTGAGCGCGCATTCAGGTAACGCTTGCGGCTGGAGAGGTCGTCGTGGGTCAGCAGTATCTGCGCGGTGTGTTTGCCGAATTTCTTGAACTGCGACTCGTAGGCCTGGATCAATCCCATCTGGCCTACGGCAGCGGCAGCCTGCTGTTCATGAATGGCGGTAGGACGACCAGGCAGCCCAAGGCGACTCACGCCTTCTGCAACGGCTCCTGAGGAAACAAGCACAACGTCCAGACCCTGGTCCTGCAGCTGACAGATCTGCTTGCCCCAGCGGGCAATGCTGTCGAGGTTTAGACCCTTGCCATTGTCAGTCAGCAGGGAGCTGCCGATTTTGATGACCCAGGTGCGGGCTACTTTGAGAAGGTCGCGCTTGCTCATCACCTAGTCCCGCACGTACACCACTTCAACGTCGTAATCGCCGTCGTCTTCGTTCATATCGAGATTGCCGCCATTCTCCTTGCGCTCACGCCATAGTTCACGGGCGTGCTCGATGCTCTGCCGAATTTCGTATTCCATCTGTTCCTGCGTTTTCTTCTCGTGCTGGCGATATTCTTCATCATCAACAAGGCGCTGTTTCTGCTCGGCAATCGTTTCCATCAGGGCTTCGCATAGCTCACGCGTGCCGGTGCGCAAGGCGGCAGAGATACAAAACACGCGGCCTTCCCAGCCCAGTCCTTCGACGATGGCGTCGCGCATGGTGTCATGCTCATCGGCTGGCAACAGGTCCATCTTGTTCAGGACCAGCCAGCGCTCCCGCGCGGACAATACCGGCGAGAATCGCTCCAGTTCATTGATGATGATGCGTGCCGCTTCAATGGGATCGCCCTCATCCGGCGGCATTACATCCACCAGGTGCAGCAATACACGGGTACGGGCCAGATGCTTCAGGAAGCGGATGCCCAGACCTGCACCGGCTGAGGCCCCTTCAATGACACCGGGAATATCGGCCATGACGAAGCTGCTTTCCTCGCCGACACTGACAACACCCAGATTGGGCACCAGCGTAGTAAACGGATAATCCGCCACCTTGGGGCGCGCAGAAGACACGGCAGTGATCAGCGACGACTTGCCCGCATTTGGCAGCCCCAGCAGGCCGACATCGGCAACCACCTTGAGCTGCAACTGCAAACGGCGTACTTCGCCAGGTTTGCCCAGCGTGATCTTGCGGGGGCTACGATTGACGCTGGACTTGAAGCGGGCATTGCCCAGACCGTGCTGGCCGCCCTGGGCCACCAGCAGTCGTTGGCCGGGGTGAACGAGGTCACCCATCAATTCCTGTGTATCCGCCTCATAGACGCTGGTTCCAACCGGAACGCGAACAATCAGATCGTCGCCACCGAGACCCGAGCAGTTGGTCTGGCCGCCTTTGTCGCCTGACTCAGCGCGATAGCGGGGTTGGAAACGAAAATCCACCAGTGTGTTGAGGCTGGCATCGGCAACCAGTATCACGCTGCCGCCATCACCGCCGTCACCACCGTCCGGGCCACCACGATCCATGAATTTCATGCGCAGAAAACTCAGGCAGCCGTTACCGCCCTTGCCCGCTTCCACGACTATTTCTGCTTCATCAACGAATTTCATAGCTATCTACGATTAACACACTGAACCGACAAATACGAAGGCGCCTGCGGCGGTCGGAACAACCTGACCTGATCGGCGCCAAACACCTACAAACAAATCAAAACCCATTCATGAAAAGCCAGTTCATAAAAAGCAAAAAGCCCTGTGAAACAGGGCTTTTTTTGGACTATTACGCTCGGGCTTACGCGTTAGCCGCTTCCGCTGCTTCAATGCTTACGTACATGCGAGCACGCGGGCCTTTGAGCTGGAACTTCACCGCGCCGGTGGCTTTGGCGAACAAGGTGTGATCCTTGCCCATACCAACGTTTTCACCAGCATGGAATTTGGTGCCGCGCTGACGCACGAGGATGTTGCCTGCCAACACGTGTTGGCCACCAAAGCGTTTCACGCCAAGTCGTTTACTTTCTGAGTCGCGGCCGTTACTGGTACTACCGCCTGCCTTCTTGTGAGCCATGTTCTACTCCAATCTCTCTTACAGCTGATTCTTTGATAAACAGTTGTGTCGCTGATCAGGCACTGATGCCGGTGATCTTCACTTCAGTGAACCACTGTCTGTGGCCCTGCTGTTTGCGATAGTGCTTGCGACGACGGAATTTGATGATGGTGACTTTGTCTGCACGGCCATGGCCGATGATTTCAGCGGTCACTTTGCCGTTGGCAACGTAGGGAGCGCCAATTTTGACGTCTGCACCCGCGCCTACCATCAGCACTTGATCGAAGCTGATGCTGGCACCAGCGGCTTCTTCGATTTTTTCCAGTTTCAGCACTTCACCTTCAACTACCCGGTGCTGCTTGCCGCCACTCACGATAACTGCGTACATAACCCGCTCCACTTACCTATTTATAAACAGCCATTTTCGGCCGTTTTACCACCCGCTTGCGGGCTTCTTGATGAACAATTTCGACTCCAGGCAGACCCACGTTGGCGAGCCCCCTGCGAAGGGCGGCGATTGTACGGAAATACCCCCCGAAGGCGCAACCTCTGTTTTCGGAGCCGGATTTCCCCTGTCCGACACCGGTATTGATCGAGTCTCAGGCAGGAACCGCGTTGAATTGGCCCCATGCAGCCAGTAGCATGCCGTGCTCCCCGCCATGGCCCCGGCCGGATCGGGACCCGTCTTGCCAGCCAACAGGAAATCCATGGTCAAGCATATCCATGCCATCGTGGCGGATGATTTCGCTGCCCTCAACCGGAAAGTGGTATCTGAGCTGCACTCGCAGGTTCCCCTGATCGAGAGCATCGGCCACTACATCGTGGACGCCGGCGGCAAGCGCATGCGCCCTACCCTGGTTCTGCTGTGTGCCCGCGCCCTGCATTATCAGGGCACCGAGCATGTGAATCTGGCCACGGTTATCGAATTCCTGCATACCGCCACCCTGCTACACGATGATGTCGTCGACATGTCGGAAATGCGTCGGGGGCGCCCGACCGCCAACGTCAAGTGGGACAACCCCTCCAGCGTACTCGTGGGTGACTTCATCTATTCCCGCGCCTTTGAACTGCTGGTCCGTATCGGCAGCATGCCCATCATGGATGTCATGGCTTCCACCACCAACCGTATCTCCGAAGGCGAAGTGTTGCAGCTGATCCACAAGAAGAACCCGGAAACGACGGAAGCGGCCTACCTGCAGGTTATCCGCAACAAGACCGCCATCCTGTTCGCCGCTGCCTGCAGTACCGCCGCCATCCTCGCCGGGGCTTCCACAACATTGCAGCAGCAATTGCACACCTTCGGACTGGAAGTGGGCATGGCCTTCCAGCTGATCGATGATGTGCTCGACTATGAAGGGAATGCCGCCGAGCTGGGCAAGAACGTGGGTGACGATCTGGCCGAAGGCAAGCCGACAATGCCGCTGATTTACCTGCTGCAACACGGCAGCCCAGGCGAACGCCAGCTGATCACCGATGCCATCCTCAACGGCGGCCTCGACAAACTCCATGAGATCATCGCCATCGTCAAAAAGTCCGGGGGCCTGGCCCACACACGCCAACTGGCGGAACAGCGTATCCAGACTGCGCTGACCAACCTGGCCGGTGTGCCTGCCTCACCCTGGCGCGACGGCCTGGAACAAGTCGCGGATGCCGCCATCAACCGCAAGAGCTGAAAATTCGCCCCGCAAGGACAACCCAGGAGAGCTGCAATGATCCGCCACGGTTCCAGATTGCTGTTGTTGATGTTCACACTCGCGCTCAACTGTCATGTGCTCGCTGCCGATTCTATTGAGCAGCGCCTGCAAGTGCTGGAAGACAAGGAAGCGATTCGTACATTGATATTCAATTACGGTCGCTTCGTCGACGATCGCGACTGGGACAACTTTGCCAACCTGTTCGCCAGCAACGGCGGCACCTGGAACGGTGGCATGGGCATTGCCAAGGGTCGTGAAGCCATCCACAAAATGATGACAGACACGATGGGGGGCGATAACGCCAACGCCGCCGGCAATGGCCTGAGCAATGTGCATCTGCTCGGCAATGAAATCATCAACGTCACCGGTGATACAGCAGCAGCGATCAGCAAATGGGTGTTTGTCATGACCGCAGAAGCTGGCGGACCCGATTTTGTTTTTGTTGGCCGCTATGAAGACACCTTCGTGCGCGAGAACGGCGATTGGAAATTCCAGCAGCGCATCGTACATGGCGACATATCGAAGCAGGTCAATCTTCCAGGCCTCAACCAGGATGAGAACCCGTAGTCGCCACCCCTCCTTTACCGCAGGATTCCGCCAATGAAGAAAAAGCTGCTGATTGCAGTGCCAGTCTCGCTATTGGCAGCAGCACTGGTTGTTTACGGTGTCGTTTACCTTCGCGTTAAACAACTGATTGATGCGCAGCTGCAGGAACTGGTGACGACCGGTCTCTATGAGAGTGCCGTCTATGACAGCATGCGCCTGTCTCCGCTGGGCAAACTGCAATTATCCAATCTGCGCCTTCAACAACCCGATCTCGCATTGATCATCAATTCCGTCACCGTCAGCAATGTG
>JAZKEH010000630.1:0-3501 GCA_040387155.1 Pseudomonadota bacterium
TCTTCGGCCGTTCGCTGGCCGCATCCAGTGCACGCAGATGTTCAAGCTTCTGGCGTATCTGTTCTTCCAGACCACGCTCGACCGGGAAATAGTAACGGCGGTCTTTCATGGACTCGGGAAAGTAGCTTTCGCCAGCGGCATAGGCGCCCGGTTCATCGTGGGCGTAACGATATTCAGCACCGTAGTCGAGCTTTTTCATCAGACCAGTCGGGGCGTTGCGCAAGTGTATGGGCACTTCCACGCTGGGGCTGTTCTGTACTTCGGCTCTGGCGGTGTTGTACGCGGTATAGACGGCATTGCTCTTCGGCGCCGAGGCAAGGAATACGACTGCCTGCGCAATAGCCAGCTCACCTTCCGGGCTGCCAAGTCGTTCCTGTACATCCCATGCGTTGAGCGCCAATTGCAACGCCCGTGGATCGGCATTGCCAATGTCCTCGCTGGCCATGCGCACTACGCGGCGCGCGACATAGAGGGGATCACAGCCGCCATCCAGCATGCGACACAACCAATACAGCGCCGCATCTGGTGACGATCCTCGCACCGCTTTATGCAGCACAGAAATCTGTTCATGGAAAACGTCACCGCCCTTGTCGAACCGGCGTACGCCACCTTGCAGCAACTGGGCGAGGACGCTATCGGCCAGCACCTCTTCCCCTGCGTCGTTGGTTTCGAGCATGTCACAAGCCAACTCCAGCAGGTTAAGCAAACGACGTGCATCGCCATCCGCTGCAATGGCGAGTTGTTGTTTCTGTTCGGCGGTAAACAATATCTTCCGGCTACCGAGGCCGTGGCCCTCATCTGTCAGCGCCAGTTCCAGCACTTTCAACAGTGCCGTCACGTCGAGGCTCTTGAGTACGTAAACGCGCGCGCGGGACAACAACGCGGAGTTCAATTCAAAAGAAGGATTCTCAGTGGTAGCGCCAATAAAAATAATCGTGCCGTCTTCAATGTGCGGCAAAAATGCGTCCTGCTGCGATTTGTTGAAACGATGGACTTCATCGACAAATAGCACGGTGAGACGGCCATGCTGACGCCGTTCATCCTGCGCACGTTCAAGCGCTGCGCGGATCTCCTTTACGCCGGACAACACTGCCGACAAGGTTTCAAGATGCGCGTCAGCACTCCCTGCGACCATGCGTGCGAGCGTGGTTTTGCCGGTACCTGGCGGGCCCCACAGAATCATTGAATGTGGTTGCCCCAGCCGTATGGCTTCGTACAGCGGTTTGCCGGGACTCAGAATGTGTTCCTGGCCGGCATAGGCCGCCAATTGCTGCGGTCGCATGCGGGCTGCCAGTGGTTGATAGCCCTGGCGCTCCTGGAACAGTGGCAAGGTCATGGCCGCTGGCTCAATCCTGCGTGCTGTCGATGACATCCACGCCGGTCGGCGGCGTGTACTGGAACAAGGCAGCATCCAGCGACTGGTTACGCTGCACATCCTTGAAGCTCAGGCTGGTTTGCTGACCCAGGCTGTCTTCAAACTGCATTTCCTCCAGCACCGGACCGTTGAAAGTGAGGCTCATGCGCTCAAACAAGCTGTCGGGCTGTTTGGGTACCAGAATGAAGCGCTGGTGGGTGCCGTCGTCCATGGTGGTTGCACTCACGGCGTAGCTGTTACCGATACTTTCAGTGGTGCCATTGAGCAACATGACAGGCGTACGATCGAGTTCGGTATCAAAGACCTGGATCGTCACCTGTTCCAGATCAGGCTCGTAGTGCCAGATCGTCTTGCCGTCTGCCACCGTCAACTCGCTATAGGGTTCGGTAATTTCCCAACGAAAGCTGGCCGGCTTTTGCATGACAAGCTTGGCCCGGGTTTCCTTCAGCTCACGCCCATCCTGGTCCATCTCCAATTGTTCCACTGCTGCATCCAGTGTGGTGGTCTGCTGCAGCAGCTCAACGAGCTGGTTCAACGCGTACTCTTCAGCAGACGCTGCTGTGGGTGCGTTGACTGGAGTCGCCGTTTGCGCCTGTGCGTTCAGCGCGAGCGCTGCCAGCACAATGGTTCCGTATAGCTTGATCACGAGAGTGTCTCTCAATTGCTCAGGGAGGCGGTGGCGCCAGTACTTCGCGATTGCCGTTGCTGCTCATCGCCGAAACGACACCGGCCATTTCCATCGCTTCAATCAAACGGGCAGCACGGTTGTAGCCGATGCGGAACTTGCGCTGGACTGACGAAATAGACGCCTTGCGCGATTCGGTGACGAAGCGGACAGCCTGATCATACATCTCGTCGCTGTCTTCGGCATTGCCTTCGCCTTCTTCCCCATCGCTGTCCAGTCCGGGCACGCCAGCGCCAGCCCTGTCAGAGGTAATGGATTCGATGTAGTTGGGTTCGCCTCTCGCCTTCCAGTCAGCCACGACGCGATGCACTTCTTCATCGGCGACAAAGGCACCATGAACACGCTGGGCAACACCGCCGCCGGGTGGCAGGAACAACATGTCACCATGACCAAGCAATTGCTCGGCCCCACCTTCACCAAGGATTGTGCGTGAATCGATTTTTGACTGCACCATGAAGGACAGTCTGGTCGGAATGTTGGCCTTGATCAATCCGGTAAGTACATCCACCGAAGGCCGCTGTGTTGCAAGTACAAGGTGAATACCGGCAGCACGCGCCTTCTGCGCAATGCGGGCGATCAACTCTTCCACCTTCTTGCCGACCACCATCATCATGTCTGCCAGCTCATCGACAATAACGACGATGACAGGCAGTTCGATAAGGGCATCTGGCGTTTGTTCTTCCAATGCCAGCATTGGATCCGGTTTCCACAGTGGATCCATGATGGGTTCGCCGGCCTTGATGGCATCGGCAACTTTCTTGTTGTAGCCGGCGAGGTTGCGCACACCCAGCGCCGACATCAGTTTGTAACGACGCTCCATTTCTGCGACGCACCAGCGCAAGCCATTGGCGGCATCCTTCATGTCAGTGATGACGGGCGTCAGCAGATGCGGAATGCCGTCGTACACCGACAACTCCAGCATCTTCGGATCGATCATGATCATGCGCACTTCCTGCGGTGTCGACTTGAACAGGATGCTCAGGATCATGGCGTTGACGCCGACCGATTTACCGGAGCCCGTGGTACCGGCCACCAGCAAGTGCGGCATGCGAGCCAGATCGACGACTACCGGGTTGCCACCGATGTCGTGACCCAGCGCCATGCTGACCGGTGAACGGGCATTGTCGAACTCGGCGGACGACAACACCTGTCCAAGGAAAATCATTTCCTTCTTCTCGTTCGGTATTTCGATACCGATGCAGGTTTTGCCCGGAATGACTTCCACTACACGCAAACTCGATACGGCCAGCGAACGCGCCAGATCTTTTACGAGATTGCTGATGCGGCTGACCTTGATACCAGCGGCTGGCTGCACTTCAAAACGCGTAATGACAGGGCCTGGATTGATGCCGACTACCGAAATATCGATGCCGAAATCCTTCAGTTTGATTTCCAGCAGTTTCGACATTGCTTCGAGGGCTTCCGGTGAAAAGCCCACCGT
>JAZKEH010000630.1:3511-8814 GCA_040387155.1 Pseudomonadota bacterium
TTTTCTTCCCACTCGTTAAGCAACGTAATTGGAGGCAAGTCGCCCACTGTCGTTGCGGTTTCAAACAACTTGCCCTGCTTTTCGCGTATTTTTTCGCGTTGTACACGGCGGCTGGGTTCGCGCGGTGCTTCGCGCACCGGCTTGATTTCAATCGGCGGTCGCTTGCTTTCCTTTTCAACGAAGTGCTCGAAGTTGTCCTTGCGCTGGTTGATCAGCTCCTGGGTCTCTTCTTCTTCGCGGCGTTTTTCCTGCCAACGCTGCCAGGCTTCACTGAACTGGGCGAAGAAATGCAGACTCCATGCACCCACCTGATCAACCACTTTCAGCCAGGAAATTCCAAGACCCAGCGTCATGCCGAGAAAGAACAACGTCAGACACAGCAGTGTGGTGCCGACCATATCGAGTGCAGGCAGCGCGAGCGACGCCAGCGAGCCTCCCAACAATCCACCAGCAGACTCCTGCAGTTCGCTGGCAAAATGTATGCTGGCCAACATGCACGCACTGAACAGCGTCATCAACAAACCAGCTGCCCGCAGACTGAATACTGACCAATTGAAAATGGCCGGTACTTGGCGTTCGCGGAACAACGTTACTGCCTTGTAGAGCAGCAGCAATGGAATCATGAACGCAAGGTTGCCGATCATCAGGTAGAGAACGTCGGCCAACCACGCACCGCTGCTGCCAACCAGATTGTTGACGACCTCATTCTCGCCGGTGCTTGACCAGCCGGGATCGAATGGTGAGTAGGACAGCAAGGCCAACAGCAGATAAAACGCCAGTGCGAGGAAGATGATCATCATCCCCTCTACCATGAACAGTTGGGTCAACCCGCTGGTAGGGCTGCCTGGCTCATTGCGTGTCGCTTTTTCCCGGATTGCTGCCACTATTCAGACCGTGCGTTTTGCGCTGAAAATCGAGCACCTATCATAATCAATTCCGTATCATGACGATACGGCGCCGGTGCGCTGACACAGGCAACTTTGAGGGGGAAGTCATGAACCGTTCATACAAAAATATCCTGCTGCTCTCCACCTTGCTGGTTCCAGCGGTATTCGGCCAGGAGACGCCAACGTTGCAGCCGCAGACTCCAATCCCGTGGGCCTACGGGCTCAACACGCCTAACCTGGGACTTGTCGCCCCCAGCGGCGCCCACCGCGTGCCCGGCAGTGAGCTGGAATTCACCTTTCCGCGCGACCGCTTCTCCCCACCCGACTGGCATCCGCAGGATCATCCCGAAATGCCAACTGTCGTGTCCCAAGGACGCCAGCCGAACGTATTCGCGTGCGGTTACTGCCATCTACCCGATGGGCAGGGACGACCGGAAAACGCGAGCCTCGCCGGCCTGCCCGCGGAATACATTGAGCAGCAGTTGGCCGACTACCGGGCTGGGCTGCGAAAAAGCTCTGAGCCACAAATGACACCGCCCTCGCTGATGCAGGCCGTCGGTGTCAGTACCTCACCCGAAGAAGCGGCTGCAGCGGCCGCCTATTTCGCCAGCCTTACACCTCGTCCGTGGATCAAGGTAATAGAGACCGATACCGTACCCGAAACCGTTGTCTCGGGGTGGATGTACATCGTCAAGGAAGGTGGTGGCCAGGAACCCATCGGCAACCGGATTCTGGAGATGCCGGTAGACCTTGAGCGCACCGAACTGCGGGACAGCCATTCGAGCTTTCTGGCCTATGTCCCGATGGGAAGTGTCGCGCGTGGCAAACAGTTGGCTGAAGGCCTGGACGGCAAGACACGCCCCTGTGCTTATTGCCACGGTGAAAACCTGAAGGGCCTGGGGCCGGTTCCACGCCTGGCAGGACGCTCACCCAGCTATATCGCCCGCCAGCTTTACGACTTGCAGACCGGCAATCGAAAAGGCCTATGGTCGCCATTGATGACGGAGGTTGTCGCCAACCTGACCCCCGAAGATATAGTCGCCATCGCTGCGTACACGGCCTCGCTGGAACCTTGAACCAGGCCGGTTCAAATTTCGCGATGGCTGACTGGTAATCAGCTTTGTGGCCCTCATAATACCGGGGCAAATTTTCGAGGAAAGTCATCCCATGAGTTCTGTTCAGCATCACCGTTTGATCATTCTTGGTTCCGGCCCTGCCGGCTATACAGCAGCTGTCTATGCTGCCCGCGCCAACCTCAAGCCCGTCATCATCACCGGCATGCAACAAGGTGGTCAGCTCACGACGACGACTGAAGTCGACAACTGGCCCGGCGATGCCCATGGCCTGACCGGACCTGACCTGATGGAGCGCATGAAGAACCATGCTGAACGCTTTGAAACCAATATAATTTTTGATCATATCGACAAAACCGACCTGAGCAAGAAGCCGTTTGTGCTTACCGGCAGCATGGGCACCTACAGCTGCGACGCCTTGATCATTGCCACCGGTGCCTCCGCCCAGTACCTAGGACTACCTTCGGAAGAGAAATACATGGGCAGCGGTGTCAGTGCCTGCGCCACCTGCGACGGCTTTTTCTATAAAGGTCAAAAGGTTGCAGTGATTGGCGGAGGTAATACTGCGGTGGAGGAAGCCCTCTATCTCTCCAATATCGCCAGCCACGTCACGCTGGTGCATCGCCGCGACAAGCTGAAATCCGAGAAAATTCTGCAAGACAAACTGTTTGAGAAGGCCAAGAACGGCAATATTCGAATCCTGTGGAACCATGCGCTCGATGAAGTGCTGGGCGATGGCGGTTCCGTTAGCGGCATGCGAGTTAAAAGCACTGTGAACTCAGACGCAGAAACCATTGATCTTAATGCAGTTTTTATCGCCATTGGTCACAAACCCAACTCGGATATCTTCCAGGGACAGCTCGAGATGGAGAACGGCTACATCAAGATCCATTCGGGCATTGGTGGTAACGCCACCCAGACCAGCATCCCTGGAGTATTCGCTGCCGGCGACATCGCCGACCATGTCTACCGTCAGGCGATTACGTCCGCGGGCTTTGGCTGCATGGCCGCACTGGATGCCGAGAAGTACCTGGACAAGACGGGGCACTGAGGCGATAGCCAATGAGCCTGTCGCTGCCCTGGCTGGATGACGAGAGTCTCGACTTTCCTGATCCAGCCACGGCGCTGACAACGCCGAATGGGTTGTTGGCGGTCGGGGGCGACTTGCGACCGGCGCGGTTGCTGAAAGCCTATGAGCTCGGCATTTTCCCCTGGTACAACGAAGAGCAACCGCCGTTGTGGTGGTCACCCGATCCGCGCATGGTGCTGTTCCCACAGGAAATGCACATCAGCCGCAGCCTGGCCAAGCTCATGAAGTCCGGGTATTTCACCGTCACTTCCGACCGGACCTTTGCCAGGGTCCTGGAGGGTTGTGCAGAACCGCGGCCAGGCAGCGATGGCACCTGGCTCAGCGACGAAATGCAGGCAGCCTATCTGCAACTGCATGAGCTGGGCCATGCGCATTCCGTGGAAGTCTGGCGAGACGACTTGCTGGTGGGTGGCGTCTACGGCATTGCGCTGGAAGGCATCTTTTATGGCGAATCAATGTTCAGCCGTGTCAGCAATGCCTCCAAAGTCGCCATGGCCACACTGGCCGGCAAATTGGCCGTGGCCAACTTCCGCATCATTGATTGTCAGGTCGCCAGCCCTCATCTCAGCTCGCTCGGCGCACGCCTGATTTCGCGTGCAGATTTCTTCCGCTATTTGCCGTCAGCAACGGACATTTCCCGCCCCGCTCGCTGGCCTATACAATAGCGCGTCATTGTTGTTTATTGACTGTTATGACTTCCTTGAAAGACATACGGTTGTTCACCACGCAACCGCACAAGTGCAGCTATCTGCCCGATCAGGAAGCGCAGACACTGTTTATCGACCCGGAATTCCAGGTTGAAAAATCGCATAACAGCCGTTTGTCGGAGATCGGTTTCCGTCGCAGCGGCAGCCATGTCTATCGCCCCAACTGCAAAACCTGCCAGCAGTGCCTGTCCTGTCGCGTGCTGGTACAGCAATTTGAGCTGAACCGTCGATTTGAACGCGTACTAAAACGCAATGCCGATGTATTGGTGAGCCCGGTATTGTCGATTGCCGACGATGAGTACTTTCTGCTCTACAAGCACTACATCAGCGTGCGGCATGGCGATGGCGACATGTATCCGCCCACACGTGAGCAATATCAGGCTTTCCTGTTAAAGCAGTGTGAAGGCACCCAGTATTTCGCCATGCGGGCACGCGGGCGTTTGATAGGAGTTCTGGTCAGCGATCGGCTCGAGAATGGTCTCTCAGCGGTCTACACCTTCTTCGATCCGCTGGAGGAAAAGCGCTCGCTGGGCACTTTTGGTGTGTTGTGGCAGATCATGGAGGCCCGCAGGCTTGATCTGTCCTATCTCTATTTGGGCTACTGGATTCGCGACAGCCGCAAGATGCGTTACAAAATCCAGTATCGCCCGCTCGAATTGCTGATACGCCAGCGCTGGGTGCTGATGAGCGATTCCATGCTGGCGCCCTAGCGCGTCTTTGTAACAGGCGCCAACATGCGGTTTACGGCAATGGCGCTTTTCAGGCAGAATGCGCCACCTCGCAAATACCGCGACCCGACACCCCCCCTTGGCAATACAGGCTTTTTTAATGTCCAAAGAAGACCAGATCGAAATGGAAGGCGAAGTAGTCGATACGCTTCCCAACACCATGTTCAAGGTGAAACTGGAAAATGGTCACGTGGTAATTGCGCACATCTCCGGCAAGATGCGCAAAAACTACATCCGCATCCTGACCGGTGACAAAGTGAAAGTGGAAATGACGCCTTACGATCTGAGCAAAGGGCGCATTACGTTCCGCGCCCGTTGATCAGCTCACTCCTTCAGAAGCCCTGAGGCCTCTGGCCTCGACTTCACACGTCCAGATTCTCTTCCCGCAGATCCTCATCATCTTCGCGTCGCACGTTTGACGCGATGGCCGCCGTAACGTCCAGCTTGATGTCATCGTTATCGACGGTGACATTCACATCACCGCCGTTAACCAATTCACCGAAAAGAATATCTTCAGCCAAGGGCTTCTTGATCTTGTTCTGGATCAATCGCAGCATCGGACGTGCGCCCATCGCCTTGTCGTAACCGTGCTTCACAAACCAGTCGATGGCTTCGTCTTCCACGTGCACGACAACCTTTTTGTCATCCAGTTGCGTCTGCAACTCGACCAGGAACTTGTCGACAACTGTCTTGATGATCGACGCATCCAGGCTGGGGCCAATGGCCTGTGCGGCACCGCCTTGCGCGAAATGGAATTGCTGCTGCGCGCCTCCCACATCAACCGTCAGCGTGGCCGGGCCATCGCCGACCGGCTGGGC
>JAZKEH010000631.1:0-10962 GCA_040387155.1 Pseudomonadota bacterium
AGAGCGCGCATTATACGCACCCAACTCCCCTTGGCAAGATTCTATTTACAAAAAAGTGAATGAATCTTGTTGTCCTCACCGAAAGGAAAACTTTCGAACGGGGGGGCTAAGTTTATGCATCATTCGATAGAGAAGCAATGTTGTTACAAGCCCCCCATAAAGTAATGCTTCGCCAAAATCAGATCGAACAATCCACACAAGATGCAACACCGCAAAAATCGCAGCTGCATAAACACAACGATGTAGTCGCTTCCAATTTCTTCCGAGCTTCCGCTGTGCGTAATTGAAAGAAGTAATTGCAAGCAGAAAAAGAATTACATAGGCGAGGAACCCTAAGGTGATATAAGGCCTCTCTGCAATCTCCCTACCGAGATCAGCCCAGTTCAATTGTAGCAATACGAGAATAAAAACCAGGAAGTGCAGAGTTGTATAGAAAAATGCATACAACCCTATCATGCGCCGCAAGCGCCACAGATAAGGAACATTGAATAGATAACGCAGAGGCGTAATAGCAAGGGCCAGCACAAGAAATCGTATCGACCATTCACCCGAAACTAGCGACAACGCCTTCGCAGGATCTGGGCCCAAGCGTTCAACGTCGCCCTGATAGGCCAGCCAAATAAGATAGCCCCACCACAACGCCGGCAACAAGCACACAACAAAAACCACAGGCTTGATGAACTTTTGCATCGTTGGACCAATTGCTTGCCTGAAGAAACAAAAAAATACCCGTCAGTAATTGCGACGCAAATCCATTCCGGCATACAACCCCTCAACTTCTTCAGCATAGCCATTGAAAGGTTGAGTAGGCACACGGCTGCTTGCGAATAAATTGGCAGGGAGACGTCTTTCCGTTGCCTGACTCCAACGCGGATGACTGACCGCGGGGTTCACGTTTGCATAAAATCCATACTCGCTGGGCTGAAGATCATTCCAGGTTGTATTCGGCATATCGGAACGGAAATTGATACTGACAATCGATTTGATACTCTTGAAACCGTACTTCCATGGAACCACCAATCGCAATGGCGCTCCGTTCTGGGCAGGCAACACATCACCGTAGAGACCCACAGCCATAATGGCCAACGGATGCATTGCTTCATCCATGCGCAAACCTTCGCGATAAGGCCAATCAATAGTGGCAAAGCGCGAACCTTGTTCAGGAAAGCGCTCACGATCAACCAAAGTGAGAAACTCCACGTACTTGGCATCGCCAGTGGGTTCGAAACGTTTCAACAAATCGCCAAGTTGAAAACCCACCCAAGGGATAACCATAGACCACGCTTCCACGCAGCGCAGACGATAGATGCGCTCCTCAAGCACGTGAGGTTTAAGAACATCTTCCAGCGTGTATGTTCCCGGTTTAGCACAGGCGCCTGTGACTGCAACTGACCACGGATCAATTGAAAAATTCTCAGCCCGATTGGAGGGATCCATCTTGTCAGTACCAAACTCATAGAAGTTGTTATAGGTGCTGACATCATCAAAAGGAGTCAATGCGTCAATGGCATGATACGGACCCTCAGCCGGAACAGGCGTGCGCTTGGCCATTTGCTGCTGCAACCATGCAGGCTTGGCTGCCAGATTCAATTGCTGATCAGTACGTGTCGCACCTTCCGCACTCTGGGCGAATGCCGCAGGCGACAACAACCCGCTGGATGCCACCCCAACGCCGACTGCGATTTCTGTCGAGGCTCGAATGAAATCCCGACGACTGTGATAAATCGTTTCCGGAGTAATTTCTGAAGATGGAATGTCGCGTGCAGTTTTGGATTTGATCAACATATCAGTTCCCCCTCAGGGCTCGATGATGTAGAGACTTACTCTTGACGTTCGGAATTGGCCGCAACTGTGGAAGCAGTAACTTCCGCCACTTTCCTTTTGCGCCGCAGATAGATGGCCATTAAAGGTCCGGATGAGGCATACGTTACGGCCATCAAAAACAACATTGTCGGCGGATCCCACGACACTACGACAATTACAAATACCGACACCAACGTCAGAAAAAATGGAACAGGATTCTTGAAATCCAGATCCTTGAAGCTGTAGTAGCGAACATTCGCCACCATCAACAACCCGGCAAGACCAGTCACAACCGCCGCCATGATCGACATGGGTAGAGTGACTTCAACGTCAAAGGACGAAAACGCCCACACCATGAAAGCCACCAAGCCCGCTGCCGAAGGACTGGCCAGACCCACAAAAAACCGCTTATCTGTTTCCGTTCGTTGCACATTGAAGCGGGCCAGGCGCAGTGCCGCACACGCCACGTATACAAAAGCTACAGTCCAACCAAGCTTACCAAGGCCCGACAACGCCCAGCTAAAACAGATAAGAGCGGGCGCAACACCGAACGCCACCATGTCTGACAATGAATCGAACTCTGCACCGAACGCGCTTTGCGTATTGGTGAGCCGCGCCACCCGGCCATCCATGCCATCAAAAAACATCGCAACCAGCAGCGCCGCACATGCATTGTGGAAATCCCCGCCCATGCCGGCTATCACTGCATAGAACCCCGCAAACAATGCGCCCGTGGTGAGCAGATTGGGAAGCAGGTAAATCCCTCGCCTTCTCACTTTACGTCCATTCTGCGAAACCTCTTCCTCATGCTCTTCAATGAGAGGGCTCGATTCCTCGGGCACGCTAGCAGCCGACTCAGCGTCAGTGCTTTCTGGCCTGGGATTGTTTTCCAGATTCATACATTTTTCGCCTTGTTACGGGGGTTATGATTATAACTTCATATTGTCGGCAATTGATTGACCGGCCAGCGTCCAGAACGCCTTGATCAATGGGTTGTGCAGCTTCCGCTTCAGCACACACAATCCAATCGCAATTGGACGCATACCATGCTGTATATCGATCTGCTGCACCTTCGAAGCCAGCGGGCTGTTTTCCAGCACGATCTGCGGTACTACCCCTACACCGAAGCCCAAACCCACCATACTGACGATAGCCTCATGTCCACTGACTTGCGCATGAATATTCGGCTTTACTTTCATGGAACGAAACCAGCGATCGGCCCCGTCCCGCACCAAACCGCTCTCAGACATGATCAGGGGCACGTCAGCCCACTTCACATCACCCTTGCCTGGCAACTCTGGCATGCCATTTCGCGCTTTCAATGGAGCGATGAATACCAACGGAGTCTGGGTCAGTTCCTGGATTAAAAACTGCGTAGGGATCCGTTCGGGCAGCGCAGCAATTCCGATATCTTCCAACTCGGCATTGATCCGCTCGAGGGTCACCGCCGAATCACCGGTATGTAGCTTTATCTCTATACCTTTATGTTGCGATCGGAACCGCCCCAGGATTTCGTCCAAAAAGCTATAACTGGCAGTAACGGAACAGAACAAGCTCAATTCTCCCTGCAGATTAGCCTCCTGTTCCTGCAAGGAATGTAAGAAAACCGTCCAACTATCGCAGGTCTGTTCCGCATAAAGGCGGAATGCCCTGCCTGTACTCGTCAACTTAACCCGCCGACTGTCACGCTCAAACAACGGCCGTCCTACTTCTTTTTCCAGCCGCTGGATCACCCGACTCAGGCTGGAGGGCGTGACATGACAGGCGGCACTGGTTTTGGCGAAGCTGAGGCTTTTACTCAAATGGAGGAAAAACTGAAGCTCACGGTTGTCCATATCGGTTCTTCTATATGCAGAGATGTCGTGAAGGGTACATCATTGCAGTTAGTGGGATGAATTCTTGCAATAATTTCATTTTACGCAATATAGCGGGATGATTACCATGGGCGCCCCTAATTCAGGACCACAAAGCCCCGGGAGGCTCCAATGAACTACTTCAATACCCTGCCCTTGCGTTTGCAGCTGGACCAGCTAGCCAAATGCCGTTTCATGGACAAAAACGAATTCGCCAACGGCGTTAATAGCCTGAAAGGCAAAAAGGTGGTGATCCTCGGCTGCGGAGCTCAAGGACTGAACCAGGGTCTCAACATGCGCGACAGCGGTCTGGATATCTCCTACGCGCTGCGCGAAGAAGCGATCAGTAGCAAACGCCAATCATGGAAGAGCGCCACTGAAAACAGCTTCAAGGTTGGCACCTTTGAAGAGCTGATCCCGACTGCCGATCTGGTATTGAACCTGACGCCAGACAAACAACACACCGGCGTAATCAAGAAAGTAATGCCGCTGATGAAACAGGGTTCCTGCCTGGCGTATTCCCATGGCTTCAACATTGTTGAAGAAGGCATGCAGATCCGCAAGGACATCACCGTGATCATGGTTGCCCCCAAGTGTCCAGGCACCGAAGTACGCGAAGAGTACAAGCGCGGTTTCGGCGTGCCAACACTGATCGCGGTTCATCGTGAAAACGATCCGAACGGCGATGGCCTCGAAATCGCCAAAGCGTATGCTGCTGCCACCGGCGGTCATCGCGCGGGCGTACTCGAATCTTCCTTCGTAGCCGAAGTGAAATCTGACTTGATGGGCGAACAAACCATTCTCTGCGGCATGCTGCAGACTGGTTCCATTCTTTGCTACGACATGATGGTTGCCCAAGGCATCCAACCTGCTTACGCCTCCAAACTGGTTCAACACGGTTGGGAAACCATCTCCGAAGGCCTGAAACAAGGCGGCATCACCAACATGATGGACCGCTTGTCGAACCCTGGCAAAATCAAGGCTTTCCGTCTGAGCGAAGACCTGAAAACCCTCATGCGTCCACTGTTCGAAAAACACATGGACGACATCATGGAAGGCCACTTCTCCAGCGGCATGATGGCCGACTGGGCCGATAACGACAAAAAGCTGCTGACCTGGCGTGAAGAAACGGGCAAGACCGCATTTGAATTGTCGACAAAAGAAGGCGCAGGCGACATTGCCGAACAGGACTATTACGACAAAGGCCTGTTGATGGTCGCAATGGTCAAAGCCGGCGTTGAGCTCTGCTTCGAAACCTTGGTCGCCGCTGGCGTGATTCCTGAATCTGCATACTACGAATCACTGCACGAAGTGCCACTGATCGCCAACCTGATCGGCCGCAAGAAGTTGTATGAGATGAACAAGGTAATTTCCGACACAGCCGAATATGGCTGCTACCTTTTCTCCCACGCTGCAGTGCCGCTGTTGAAGCCATTCATGGCGAAAATGGACACCAGCGTAGTGGGCAAGGGTTTGTCTGTGAAAGATAACGGCGTCGACGACCGCGAACTGATCGCGGTCAATGCTGCTATCCGCAATCACCAGATCGAAGTGATCGGCCAGACCCTGCGTGGTCACATGACCGACATGAAGAAAGTAGTCTAGGAAGTACTGGTTGCCTGTAGCTCACACCGAGCTACAGGTCGCCTTCTCTCGAACGAAGAACGCAGTAGCAGCATTCGATCAATCCGGTCCGAGCAGCGTTCATACCGTAGTAAGCGAATTCCGATTCATGAAAGTGTCTGCATCACTCGAAGCAACCACCTTCACTTAGCACCACCTCTCATAAGTAACACCCACCATTCTCAAAAGCGCCTGCGGCGTTCGAAGCAACATTTCAGGAACTGCGCCCTTCTTTCCCGGTAGCTACCCAAACCCGGACATTAAAAATCCCGCCCATAAAAAAACCAGGCTTTTTGGCCTGGTTTTATCTGAATCTTTTGCAGACTTGTAATCCACAGCAGTCTAGTTCTTGTTTTCGTGTACAGGTCGTTTTTTGTGGGCCTACGCTTTGCGTGTGATGGCCTTTTAGAGACTCAGTACCTTTTCCCCTCTTGCTATGCCTGATACGCCGGTCCTTACTACTTCGAGAATTGGCGTTCCTGCCAGAGCGGCGATAAATCCATCCAGCTTGTCGCTGGTACCTGTGAGTTGGATAGTATACATAGTGGGGGTAATGTCAACCACGACACCACGGAAAATGTCGGCAACGCGTTTTACTTCCGCGCGTTGGGCACCGGTCGCCTTCACCTTGATCAGCATCAATTCGCGCTCGATATGGTTGCCTTCAGTGAGATCCACCAGCTTTGCCACATCCACCAGCTTGTTCAGATGTTTGATGATCTGCTCTATCTTGCGATCATCGCCGACTGTCGTCAGCGTCAAACGCGACAGCGTTGGATCTTCCGTCGGCGCTACCGTCAACGAGTTGATGTTGTAGTTGCGCTGTGAAAACAGGCCAACGACGCGAGACAGCGCACCCGGCTGGTTTTCCATCAGTACTGAAATAATGCGTCGCATGCTCAAGTCCTCTCGGTTTTGCTAAGGAACATCTCACTCATGGCTCCTCCACGGATCGCCATCGGATACACATGTTCCTCACGATCAACGGCAACATCGATAAAGACCACGCGGTCCTTCATCGCGAATGCTTCTTGCAGCTTCTGTTTGAGCTCGCTCAGTTTCTCAATCTTGATCCCAACGTGCCCATAAGCCTCCGCCAGCTTGACGAAATCAGGCAGCGAATCGGCATAGGTGCTGTGCGAATGACGACCACCGTACTGCATGTCCTGCCATTGCTTCACCATGCCCAATGCCTGGTTGTTCAGGTTGACGATTTTTACCGGTATCGAAAAGTGTTTGCAGGTTGCCAGTTCCTGGATGTTCATCTGGATGGAACCTTCACCAGTTACACATGCAACTGTCGCTTTCGGGAACGCGAGCTGAACGCCCATCGCTGCAGGCAAGCCGAAACCCATCGTGCCGAGGCCACCAGAGTTGATCCAGCGACGCGGCTTGTCGAAGTGGTAGTACTGCGCTGCAAACATCTGGTGCTGACCAACATCCGAGGTGATATAGGCATCACCGTTGGTGATTTCGTACAGCGCCTGGATTACCTGCTGCGGCTTGATGGTGTCGTCATTAGAAGGCGTGACTTTCAAGGATTCGCGTTTGCGCCAGTGATCTATGCGCTCCCACCAGGCTTGCAGCGCAGCCGTATCAACCTTGATCTTGCTACTGTCGACAAGCTCCAGCATTTCTTTCAGAACTGGTGCGACCGGACCCACGATAGGAACATGTGCGGTCACAGTCTTGGAAATAGAGGCTGGGTCAATATCAACGTGCAGGATTGTCGCATCCGGACAGAATTTCTTGACGTTGGAATTGGTCACGCGGTCGTCGAAGCGCGCACCGACCGCCAGGATCACATCAGCTTCATGCATCGTCATGTTCGCTTCATAGGTGCCGTGCATACCCAGCATGCCGACAAACTGCTTGTCCGTTGCAGGATAAGCACCAAGGCCCATCAAGGTATTCGTAACCGGATAGCCAAGCTTGCGCGCCAGTTGTGTCAGCAGCTCTGAACCCTCGCCTTGTATGACACCACCGCCGCTATAGATGATGGGACGCTTGGCTGCCAGCAAGATGTCCACTGCCTTCTTGATCTGACCGGAATGGCCTTTGACGGGAGGAATGTAGGAACGAATCTTGACTGTCTCAGGGTAGGAATACTCAAACTTGGTCGCAGGATCCGTAACATCTTTTGGAATATCGATAACTACCGGACCAGGACGGCCAGTGGTCGCAATATAAAAAGCCTTTTTGATAATCTCCGGGATGTCCTGCGGATTCTGCACCATGAAACTGTGCTTCACGATGGGACGCGAGACGCCGATCATGTCGGTTTCCTGGAATGCATCAAGTCCGAGTGCATCACGCGCCACCTGGCCTGAAATGACAATCATTGGAATTGAATCCATGAACGCAGTTGCAATGCCGGTAATCGCATTGGTGGCACCCGGACCGGAGGTAACCAGTACCACACCAGGTCTGCCCGTGGCGCGCGCATAGCCATCAGCGGCATGCGTGGCGGCCTGCTCGTGGCGCACAAGAATATGCTCCACCTTGTCTTGCGTAAAAATTGCATCGTAGATATGCAAGGCTGCCCCGCCGGGGTAGCCAAAAATGAACTCCACACCTTCATCGTGCAGAGCTCTGAGTAACATCTCACCACCAGACAGTAATGCCATGGCTGTATCCTCCGGGTCTAAAAAGAAGAGTTCCTGCAACAGGAACTATCAATCACCAATTTTGCGCTGTAACACGCCAACAGACGCACTGGCCTGGGCCGATGCGAATAGCAATCCTGCTGCGAGCTACAACAATGTCGGGCCACCTTGCCTGACTCACATGAAACCCGAATGAAAGTCGCATGAAAAAAGTCGGCAAAGCTCTACTTACGAGACAGGTTCGGTCTGAACCAGATGACCCTTGGCGTGATGCGCCAGAGGAAGAATGCCACCCGCAAACCCCGGATCAACCAGGATAGACGAACGGATTCAAGCGGGTCGTTGACTGCACATGACGGTTGTCCGTCAGTGCGTGGCTCTCTCGCAAACTTCTACGCAACCTGCCGCAGAAATCGTTACGGAAACTCGTTGAAGGGTAATCAACAGTCCCACACGTCAAACAGGGGCGCAGATTATCGGGGAAAATCGTGATCTGTCAAGGAATCGCCGCCACGGCGACACAGATCTGCGTCGGCAGGATCAGTTCTGCCCTGTCATTGCTGAGGGGTGCCAAGTTGCTCGGCCACTTTCTCGGCTTGCTCCAGGATACGCAGGATATTTCCCCCCCAGATCTTGCCAATGTCAGCCTCTGAATAGCCACGCTTCACCAGCTCCAGCGTGACATTGAAAGTCTCAGCGGCGTTGTTCCAGCCAGTGACGCCACCGCCACCACCGAAATCGGACGAGATGCCCACATGATCAATGCCGATCGTTTTTACGGCGTAGTCAATGTGGTCCACAAAGTTACTGACCGTGGCACCACCACCCTGCTTCAGATAAGTATTGAAAGCGACGAGCTGGATAACACCGCCGTTTTCTTTCAGCGCCGTCAACTGTTCGTCATCCATATTGCGCGCGTGCACAAACACGCTGCTGACACTGGAATGCGACGCGATCACCGGCGCCTTCGACAATCGTGTGGCCTCCAGCATTGTCTGTTTCGATACGTGCGAAACGTCAACCAGAATGCCAACACGATTGAGTTCTGCAACGACCTGCTCTCCGAAAGCACTGAGACCATTGTGCTCAGCCGGCCCGCTGTCACCAAATTCCGTGCGTGGCTGTGCGGAATCGCCAATGTCGTTGTGTCCGTTATGAACAAGTGTCATGTAGCGGGCGCCCCGCTGACGAAAATCTTCCAGCAAAGCCAGGTCATCGCCGATGACGAAACCATTTTCGATGCCTATCAGCGCGACGAGTTTACCTTCTGCATGCAAAGCTCTTGCTTCAGCAGCCGTGGTTGCAAGACCAATACGTTCCGGATAAAGCGCCACCATGCGATGGATGGCGTCAAATTTGGCCATTCCATCCGCGCGAGCCTTTAAATAATTCTCGGGGGTACGTGGAGCCTGGCCCACATAGACGATGAAGAATCCACCATCGAGACCGCCAGCAGTCATCTTGTCCAAGGTGACCTGCGCCTCTGCGTTATCCGCAGGCATGAATTCGCTGGTGGCAAAATTCAATTCGATGTCGTCGTGCGAATCGATTGTGAACACACGGTCGTGGATGGCGCGCGCTGTGGCTTCCGCATCCTCGGCAGCCTGCAAAATGCCTGCACAGGCAAAGCTGCACACGAGGCTTACCTTCAGCAATACCTTCGCAGACATGTGTGCTCCTTTGGCGATGAGAGATTAAATCGGACCGCCAGCAGGCCGATTAATGCGTCATTGCATAGATGACGTAGTTGACGGCGAAACGATAGGCCATTGCCGTCATGTTTTCGGGATAGTCAGGTGTATCTGCATGTTCCCAGGCATCGCCAAGATCCATGTTGTGGTTGATCGCGACCATCAGGCGGCCTTCATCGTCGTAGACGCCGCGCCACGTCGGCTGTACACCGTCACGTTCATAGGTCACACCGTTGTACAGCGCCGCTAATCCCGGAATCTGGATGCGTTCATCAAGGTCATACAACACGTGCAACACTTCGTTGTCATCCTGGATGTCAACGACCGGACGATCCGGGAATACTTTCTGTATACCGGACATGAAGCCCTGCCATTCCGCAGAGCCATGAAAATCATCAACCATCAGGAAACCACCGCGCAGCAGGTATTCGCGCAAGATGGTGGATTCTTCCGGACTAAGTTCCCAATAACCCACTTCAACGGCATACAGAAACGGGAAATCAAAAACATTGTCATCAATGAGGCTGAGACGCTCACCGCCGGAGCCGCTGTAGATGCTGACCGGTGTGCCATCAACCAGCGTCAGACGCTGCAGACCCTGCATGAAGAAGTGCTCGGCTTCCGGCATATCCGTGGTCCAGCTTTGCCCGCGACCGGAAAAACGCTCACCACGACCGAAACCGCCATAAATCAGGCGAGCAAAATGGAATTCGGAACCATCCGGATCAGCCGGCACATCGCCGTCGATATCCACTTCACGGAACGGAAAACGCTGGGCTTGTGCAACGGAAGGGACCAGCAGCGGGACAAACACCAACAGTGCCAGCAGCAAGCCAGCGATACCGGAACGGATTCTGTACTGCATTGGAGAAACCTGTGAGGAACCTGTAGGAAGAACCGTAGAACCTGTCAGGAATATAAACCATCAAAAGCGAAAGGTGTAATTGAATTTCATGGATAAATCTGCATTTGTCGACGTGAAATCATTGTTCTTGTCGAGATCATTCAAGCCATAGTTGAAGACAAGAAAGGCTTCACGGCCAGCCTGTGGAATCCAGTGCAGGCGACTGTTGAAGCCCATCACTTCGGACACGTTGTCGTATTGCAGCAGGGTCGTCCACGACAGCGTGTTCGAAAATGCGATCTGCGTCTGCAGCGTAAACAGCCGCGTGGTGAAATGTCCCTGTGGCAGCCGGATGACGTTTTCCGCATAACTGCCGCCAAAGTTGTAACGGGCAGTCGGCCTCCATGTCAGGTCGATGCTGCGCTGCATGCGATCACCATCGTAGTAATCACCGAAGCGTGTCGAGAGACGGCCGCTGACCTTGCGCTGGCTGGCGATGTCGAGACCGATCAACATGTCCTCGAACTGGTAAGTCCCAACCG
>JAZKEH010000632.1:0-2411 GCA_040387155.1 Pseudomonadota bacterium
GACGCGCACTTCCATGAAGACGCCGTGCTGCAGCTTCATCAGGCCTTCTTCGGCCAGACGTGCTTCGTGATCGGACGCGAGGCCGGCGGCGGCAAAGGCGTTGATCTGGTCCAGCTCGACCAGGCCGCTGCCATGACCTTCGACCACGCCACGCTTGTCATAAGTGGCCTGGATGATTTCCCAGATGCGTTGATGACCGGGTGCATCAAGCTTGCTGACGGCAGGCCAGTCCATCACTTCGCCGAGACTGATGACGCGCAAGTCCTGGTCAAGGAAGTTCGCCATCTCCTCATAGCCGTAATAGCCGCCGCCGAATTCATAGACAGTGGGTGGCGTGGCCGAACCGATCGACGGAAAGATCTTCAGCGGGCTGCCGGCCTTCTCGGCTTCCAACCAGAACGTGACGTTGTTGTTGCCGACCACGTTGGAGACTTCGTGCGAATCCTCGACCGTCCACGTGTTGCCCATCGGGATGACCAGCTCGGCCTCGAACTCCGGCGTCAAGTAGGTGCTTTCAATGTGCTTGTGCGATTCGCCGAAGCCGGGCACGGCCCACAGACCGGTGGCGCTGACAGTTTCGGCGGCGGTGCCGGGCCAGGCGCCAACGGGGCCGACCCAGGCAATGCGCTCGTCAGCAATGACGATGTCCTGCGCCGGCATCCACTGCGAGGTGAACACATTCAGCACCGTGGCGCCGCTGATGATGAGATCGGCTGGTGCCTGTCCGAGCGCAACCTGCACCAGATTGCGGCGCACATTGATCTCGGCACTGAATTCGGCCGCGTGGGCAGCCACAGCGAAAAACGACAATGGAAACAACAGCGGAAACAGGTTTTTAACGCAGCCAGCGCGCATAACAGCGGCCTCAAGGAATGGTGTGAATGTTGCTAGTTCCTGTAGGTAAGCAATGCGTATGCCATTCTGACCGCTCGGCCAGCTTTTTGCCTCGAAGCACGCACTGCACCGTTTTTTGAACCGCAAGGACCGACCATGCAAGCCACCATGCCAGTCAGCGCTGTAGAGACAGTTATCCCCCTCGACCTGCACAGCCTGCGCGCGGCCTATCTCGCTGGCACGCTGCATCCGATGGGTGTCATCCAGAGCCTTTTGCAAAAGGCGCAGCAGTACAGCAGCCACAACATCTGGACTCACCTGATGACGGAAGCGGAGTTCCTGCCGTATCTGCAGGCACTCGCTGGCAAGGACCCGACCACGCTGCCGCTCTACGGCATTCCGTTTGCGATCAAGGACAACATCGACCTCGCGGGCATACCGACAACGGCCGCTTGTCCGGGCTTTGCCTTTACGCCGCCGCGCTCGGCCTTTGTGGTTGAACAGTTGTTGAAGGCCGGTGCGATTCCGCTCGGCAAAACCAATCTGGACCAGTTCGCCACCGGCCTGGTCGGCACCCGTTCACCGGAACCGTGGGGCCCATGTCGCAATGCATTGAATCCGGAGTACATCTCTGGCGGCTCCAGTTCGGGCTCGGCAGTCGCTGTTGCGCTCGGCCTTGTCAGCTTCTCACTCGGTACTGACACTGCCGGCTCCGGCCGCGTGCCGGCGATGCTGAACAATATCTTTGGCCTGAAACCAAGCCGCGGTCTGTTCAGCACGCGCGGTGTACTGCCAGCCTGTCGCAGTCTTGATTGCCCAACGGTGTTCGGTCTCAGCGCTGTCGATCTGCACACGGTGTTTACGGTGGCCGCGAAGAGCGACAACGAAGACAGTTACAGTCGCCCCAATCCCTACTCCAACTCTGCGCGCCAATGGGGGCTGCCAAAACGCCCGCCGCGCATTGCGATCCCGTTTGCTGAAAACCTCGAATTCTTCGGCCAGGCCGATGCCGCCAACTGCTATGTCGCGGCCATTGAACAATGGCGCGCTGCCGGCGCCACCGTGATCGAGCGCGACATCAGCCCGCTGCTGGCGGCGGCGAAACTGTTGTATGCAGGTCCGTGGGTTGCCGAACGTTATGTTGCGATTGCCGACTTCATTGATGAAAAGCCGGAGCAGGTGCACCCGGTAGTGCGCGGCATCATTGCGGCCGGCAAGGACAAGACTGCTGCGCAGACCTTCAAGGCTGAGTACCGCATGCAGGAGTACCGCAAGGCGGCGCAAACGCTGTTGCAGGATGTGGATTTCCTGCTGACGCCCACTGCCCCCGGCGTATGGACAGTCAACGAAGTACTCAACGATCCCGTCACGCTGAACTCGCGCATGGGCTATTACACCAACTACATGAACCTGCTCGATCTCAGCGGCATAGCCGTACCCGCCGGTTTCCTGAACAGTGGCGTCGGCTTTGGCGTGACGATGATTGCGCCTGCCTTCCGCGACCAGATGCTGCTCGACTATGCCTATCAGTGGCAGGTGCTACGCGATGCACCTGTAGGCAAGGACATCAAGGTGCC
>JAZKEH010000633.1:0-2251 GCA_040387155.1 Pseudomonadota bacterium
GAAAGGCTGGAAGAATTGAGTGGACACAACTGCCTGGCGTTCTCGTACTTCGGCAAGAACTTGTGGCACTTCAAGCGTGAGGGCGAAACGGTCGCGATCCCCGTCAGCGGCAACATCAGCGCCAATGACTCCATGGTACTGATGGCGTCAGCACAAGCGGGCGCGGGCATCACCATGCAACCGCGCTATTCGGCTATGCCGGTGATCAAGGCCGGCGGACTGGTGGAATTGCTGCCGGCATTCACACCGCAGCAAATGGGCATCTATGGCATCTACACATCGCGCCAGCACATGCCGGCCGTGCTGCGCAGTATGCTCGACTTCCTGGTGGAGTGGTTTGCCCAGCAGCCCAACTGGCAAGAAGAAATGGACTAGGGCAAGCTCATGCCGCGCGCAGCGGACCCGTGGCGGCGCCGTCGAGCACAATGCAATTGCGGCCAGCTTGCTTGGCGCGGTATAGGGCCAAGTCCGCGCGCGTCACCGCGTTGGCGGTCTGGCCATCTTCGACGCAATAGGTCGCAATGCCGATGCTGACCGTGACCGACACATGCCGCTTGTCAATCATCACGCTCAGCGCCGCCAGCTTGTTGCGCATGCGATCGAGCATGACGCGAGCGCTTTCTGCCTCGCATTCAGGCAAAAGGATGGCAAATTCCTCACCACCCACGCGCGCCACAGTGTCGAGCTGGCGGCAGTTCTCAAGCAAAAGATTGGCGAACGCGCTGAGCACCAGGTCACCACCATGATGGCCATAGGTATCGTTCACGTCCTTAAAGTGATCCAGGTCCAGCATCGCTATCGTATAGATCTTGCCTGATCGCAGGGTGCGTTGATGCTCCAGCTGAACCTTCGGCAGGAACACGCGGCGGTTTGGCAAGCCAGTGAGCAAGTCATGCTCGGCCGCATCCTGCCAGATCTGGCGCGTACGTTCCGTCATCTCCAACTGGCCACGCTGCAAGGCCACCCCAAGAATCGTGAGCGCGCTCGAGAATGCAAAAGCCACCATGCGGAAACCGGCGTCACCAATGCCGTCCACAGTGAACGGGCCCGAATGGCGGGCCGATGCCGCGAATACGCAAACCAGCGTCAAGGTACCCATCGTCGTCAGGCTGAACATGCCGACGTGGAAGGACAGGATCAGCAGGACAGGAATCAAAAAGAATTCCATGCCAGGGATGCCGTTGCTGCTGGCAAACAGAAGGACGCCAATGCTGAAGGCGGCCAGGCCCTTCGCGCGCCAGTTGACGCCTGCGTTCGCCTTGCGGCTGCGCCAGCTCTGATACATTGGATAAACGAGCAGGATGCCAAGGCTATCCGCAAGGACAAGCATGCGAACAAAGCTGCCGAACTCGCTTTGCGGAATATAGCCGCCCATGACCAGGTTGATCGTCAGCACCACGCTCGACAGCAGCGTCGGCACCAGGCACACCCAAAAAATGAAGGGCAGCAGGTCAACGGTGCGTTGCAAGCCTTCAGGCATGATGCCCCGGAACAAACGGGCTGCCGCAAAGCCGGTCAGCGTGTCGGTAATTGCAGCAACGGAAGTATGCAGGACCGTATCGGAAATCGAGGTGCCAGCCATCCCATCCACATTGGCAAGGAAACTGGCAACCGCGATAAAGGGCAAGGCGCGCGTGCCCCACTGAAGGCACATGACGAGGGCAATGCCCGATGGCAGCCACAGCAAGGTAATGTTGCTGGGCTTAAGGGAAAAGATCGCCATGCCAAAGCGTGCCAAGGCGAAATAGACCAGCGCCGCAGCGAGCAAAAGTGCAAACTGCCTCGTCATGGATTTATTCATTCGACGAGGCCAATTGCATCAAGCCTGACTTGACCACCCGCATTGAGACTCCGTTATCGGCGAATATTAACCGATAATAACTCAACTCAAGGTTGCTTCCTAAACTTATGTGCTGAGGGCAATTAGCTCCAATTTCAGCCCCTGCATCCCGCCTGGCGCATAGATCGAAATCGCCTGGGCCTTGCGCATGTTTTCATACAGCTCCCCGCGATTCTCGATCGAGAAGTAATAGGTATTCGGGCGGACAGGGATTGCCGAAGGGACCTGGGGCATGTGAACCAGTTCAACCCCTGGCAAGGACGAAACGACCAGACGCTCGACATCGTCCGGTGAACCCACCTTGAACCGGTTGGGCACGATGGCGACCAGCTCGAGCGCAGGCATGTCGGCATTGACGGCCAAACACAGCAGCGTGCCGTTTTCGATCTTGGTAGCGTCCAGCTTGCCGCG
>JAZKEH010000634.1:0-508 GCA_040387155.1 Pseudomonadota bacterium
GGATCAGCAGGGGTTCGATGTCCTGGCCTTGTTCGAGGCCCTGTTTCATCTGCAGCCGCAACACGATGGCGGCTTGCTGGAAGGCCTGCGACTTCGGAAATTGTTGTTGGCACAACACCAGCGCGAGTTCCAGTTCGCCCTTGTCCTTGAGTAGCTTTACCTGGTCCTGCCACAGCTGCGATGCACTCTCTCCGGGTTCTGTCTGGGCCGGCTTGAGCGCGAGTATGGCTTCTGATTCCACCGAGGCTGGCACTTCGATGAATGCCGACGTGAGCGAACTGGGCACCACCGGTGTCGTTACCGGCTGCGCAGGCGGTGATGCTGCCGGTGCCGGTGCGTTGTGCACTGCGGAGGGTAACGAGCCTTGCAAGGACGACTTTGATAACGGTGGCGCGAAGTCAGGCAGTTCAGCGGTGGTGAGGGGAGGCAGCTCTCGGCTGCGTTCCACTGTTTCGCGCAGGCTGCGGGCCTGGTTGCGCTGCAGCCACCACACAGCGGCGGCGAGCAG
>JAZKEH010000634.1:518-4253 GCA_040387155.1 Pseudomonadota bacterium
CACTGGGTGGAAGCGTGGCCGGATTCTAGCAAGCCAGCGACCCCGGGCAAGCGCAATTCCGTACTTTCAACCAGTGTATTTTGCAGCGGCGACTGCAAAAAAATTCCGGCGAAAACGTGCGGGCGCGACTATGTTGCAAAGGCGCACAGGGACTGTGCCGGCCTGCGGGCAAGCAGCCATGGCCGGGGGATCCGTATCCCGGTCATGGCTGCTACTTTTTCTCGGGCTTTCCCCTCGCTTTTGTCCGGATTTGAATGCGTTGCTGACGCCCACGCGACGGTCAAGTTTGCTATGCTTGCCGGCCTTTATAGCCAGCGCAAAGCAGTCATGACTCCCGCCATTTCAATTCGCGATCTGTATAAAACCTACGCCAACGGCCACAAGGCCCTCAACGGAATTTCCCTCGACGTGCAGCAAGGCGATTTCTTCGCCTTGCTCGGTGCCAACGGTGCCGGCAAGTCGACGACGATCGGCGTCATTGCCACGCTCGTGCGCAAGACCGGCGGCACCGTCGAAGTATTCGGCCAGAACGTTGAGACGCATGTCTACGAAACCAAGTTGAACCTCGGTGTCGTACCGCAGGAAATCAATTTCAATCTGTTCGAGAAAGTGTTCGACATCTGCGTAACGCAGGGCGGCTACTACGGACTGCCGCTGAAGCTCGCGAAAGAGCGTTCTGAAAAATACCTGCGTCAACTCGGCCTGTGGGAAAAGCAGAACCAGCAGGCCCGCGTATTGTCTGGCGGCATGAAGCGCCGCTTGTTGATTGCGCGCGCACTGGTGCATGAACCGAAGTTGTTGATCCTTGATGAACCCACTGCTGGCGTCGATATTGAGTTGCGCCGCTCCACCTGGGAATTCCTGCAAGGCATCAACCGTCAGGGCACCACCATCATCCTGACCACCCACTATCTCGAAGAAGCCGAAAATCTTTGCCGCAACATCGCGATGATCGACAAGGGCGAGATCGTCGTGAATACCAGCATGAAGGAACTGCTGCAGACCTTGCATCAGGAACTGTTCGTGTTCGATACCTACAACCATCTCACGGCAGCGCCGGAACTGAAGGGTTTCGACGTAAAGCTGGTTGACGAAACCACGCTGGAGATCGGTATTGAGAAAGGCCAGAACCTCAACGACGTTTTTTCGATGCTGAGCGAGCGTCAGATCAATGTGAAGAGCATGCGCAACAAGTCGAACCGTCTTGAACAGTTGTTCGTGTCGTTGCTGCACAAGCCGGCCGATGCCGCTGCCCCCGCAGGAGTTGTGAAATGAGTTACGAAGCCAGCAGCCGCACGATGTCCGGCTCGTACAAGTTCATTGCCTACCAGACCATCGTCATCAAGGAGATACGCCGCTTCCTGCGTATCTGGGTGCAGACGCTTGTGCCGCCGGTTATCACGATAGCGCTGTACTTCATTATCTTCGGCAACCTGATCGGCTCACGCATTGGCGACATGGGCGGCTACAGTTACATGGAGTTCATTGTGCCGGGTCTCATCATGATGGCGGTGGTGAACAATGCCTATGCCAACGTGGTGTCGTCGTTCTTCAGCCAGAAGTTCCAGAAGAGTATTGAAGAACTGCTGGTGGCGCCCGTGCCGAATCACATCATTCTGTTTGGATTTGTTACCGGCGGCGTGGCGCGTGGGTTGTGTGTTGGTTTCATTGCCACGCTGATCTCGCTCGTGTTCAGCGGTGTGCACATGAGCAATATCTTCATCACGGTATTTGTTGTGCTGTTGTCGTCGATCGTGTTTTCACTGGGTGGTTTCATCAACGCCGTGTTCGCCCGCAACTTTGATGATATTTCCATTGTGCCGACCTTTATCCTGACTCCGTTGATCTACCTCGGCGGCGTGTTCTATTCCGTGGATGCCTTGCCGGAGTTCGCCCGCACAATTTCGCACTTCAATCCGATCTTCTACATGATCAATGCGTTCCGTTATGGCGTGCTGGGTATCAGCGATGTCGGTATTGGGACGTCGTTGGGTCTGCTGGTGATACTGACGATTGCCATGTTCGGGTTTTCGCTCCGCTTGCTGCATACCGGCAGGGGGCTGCGTAACTGATGACGGGCGTACTGGGCAAACAGGTCGACTATCCGGAACGCTACGATCCATCGGTGCTGGTACCTATTCCGCGCGCCGAGAATCGACAGGGGCTGGGTATTACCGGCGAAACGTTGCCATTTGTTGGCGCGGATATCTGGAATGCGTTTGAGTTGTCGTGGCTTGATGCGCGTGGCAAACCACAAGTAGGGCGCGGGCGCTTTATCTTTCCGTGTACCAGTCCGTTCCTCGTTGAGTCCAAGTCGCTGAAGCTGTACCTGAATTCGCTGAACCAGACCAGGTTCGACGACATCAGCATTGTGCGCGACTGCATTCAGCGTGATCTGGCAACAGCCTCTGGCTCCGCTGTTGAAGTGTTGCTGCAGAGCTTTGGCGGCATGCAGGAAATATTGGACGCCCCCACGGGTGACAGTCTCGACAAGCTCAATGTCGAGTGTGAACACTATGATGTTGAGCCTGCGCTGCTGAAGTTGGAGAACAACGACGCCACTTTTGAACAACTGGTTGATGAAGTCGTGTACTCCGATCTGTTCCGTTCACGTTGCCCGATCACAGGCCAGCCCGATTGGGGCACCGTGACAATCTGCTACAAGGGCCCGCAGATCTCGCATGCAGCGTTGCTGCGCTATCTGGTGTCTTATCGCTTGCACAACGATTTTCATGAGAACTGCGTGGAGCGCATATTCTGCGACATCCAGCAGCAGTGTCGTCCGCAAAGTCTTAGCGTCGAAGCCAACTTTCTTCGTCGCGGCGGCCTCGACATCAATCCGGTACGCGCCAGCGGCGAGGTGATGGATTACGTCCTGTACCCGCGCTATAACCGCCAGTAATTCTTGTAGAGGTTTCCCCAATGGATGCATTAGTCGCACTGCAAACCCGTACGTCCGCCCCGCGTTTGACGGAGCCCGCACCCAATCAAGCCCAGTTGGATGAAATCCTCAAGGCCGCATTGCGCGCACCTGACCATGGCATGCTGCGCCCCTGGAAATATCTGATCATCGAAGGTGAGGGCAGGAACAAACTGGCGCAGATGTTTGTCGATCAGATGAAGCCGGAGAACGAAGAACGCAAACAGAAGCTGCTTACCACGCCGATGCGCGCGCCTATGATCATTGTCGCTGTCGCCGCCATCAAGGAAGGCAAGAAGCCGATTGAGCAGGTGTGCTCGGTTGCTGCCGCAATCCAGAACATGTCCGTAGCGATTCACGCACTTGGCTTTGGTTCTATCTGGCTCACGGGCGGCCCTGCATCCCACGCCGGCGTCAAAGCGGCGCTTGGCCTGAAGGAAAGCGATGAAATCGTCGGCTACCTTTACGTTGGCACGCCAACCTTTACGGATCGCCCGGTACCGCAACACAATCTCAGCGATTTTGTGCAGCGCTGGCCAGTCTGAAGCCCTTAAGTTACAAGGGAAAAGTAGCGTAACCCCCCGTAATCACGCAGGAATTTGCTGGCTGTTGGCTTGAGTTTGCTCCGCCACTGCTATAAAGTGCGCGCTCTTTCGCAGCCGCCAGAATTTTGTAGTAAAGGTTAACGGTGAGGTGTCCGAGCGGCTGAAGGAGCACGCCTGGAAAGTGTGTATACGCTAATCACGTATCGAGGGTTCGAACCCCTCCCTCACCGCCACATAGATATATAAAACAATGGGTTACGGTTGTTTTGT
>JAZKEH010000635.1:0-3109 GCA_040387155.1 Pseudomonadota bacterium
ATCGATACTGCGCGAGGCTTTGAAGGTTCATCGCCGCGTGCGCGTCTGAAGGATGAAGTGGGAGCTGTCTATCACGCCAGTGGCGAAATGACAGCGCTGATGTTTGCTGCCCGCGAAGGTCATCTGGAAACAGCACAAGCCCTTGTCGCAGCAGGCGCTGATCTGAACAAGATGGCAGGTGACGGCAAGGACGCGCTCAGTCTTGCTCTGTTCAATGGCAACTATGCTATCGCTTCCTTCCTTGTAGACAGTGGTTCCAACGTGAACCAGGCCGATGCGCGCGGCTTCAATCCACTGTTTTGGGCGGTTGATCGCCGCAACATGGAAACGGCGCCGAACTTTCCGTGGACTGTCACCGAAGATCCGTTACCGCTGGTGAAGAAGCTGCTGGATGCCGGCGCCAACCCCAACCAACTCGTCAACGATACGCCGCAAGCTCGTATGCGTGGCGGTTCTCCGCGCATCGTGTTCGCTACGCCGTTGATGCGCGCTGCGTTCTCCGCCGATCTTGAGCTGGTGAAACTGTTGCTCGAATACGACGCTGATCCCGCAATCAAATCGCGTGACAATGAAACAACACTCGCTGCGGCAGCCGGACTCGGCTTCATTCACGGTTTCCATAAAATGCGCCCCTATGCTGAACGTCTTGAAGTCATCAAGTTGATGGTCGAGCTCGGTGGCGATGTGAACTGGCAGGACAACTACGGCATCTCGCCTCTAATGGTGGCCGGCAATCTCGGTGATGTTCCCATCATCCAGTATCTCGTTGACCAGGGGGCTGACCTCGGCGCCTACGATCTCGGCAAGAAGAATGATGGCGCCTTCGGTGCCAGCATCGAACCGCTGATGCCGATCGACTATGCCATTGGCGTCGGTACCTTCCGCCCGAACAATGCCATTGTCTTCAACGAAGATGCGGTCAACCTCATGCAACGCTTGATGGACGAACGCGGCATCAAGCACGAGACCTCGGAGTGCACGCTGCGCGGCTTTACCTGCTCGGCAGCCGACATGGATCCACGGGCAGCAACGCCTCGCACGATTGAACTCGCCCGCGTCATGCAGACCGGCCACCAGGTGGATGACTCAACCACGGGCAAAGGTCTGCAAGTGGAAGAACAGGTCGATCCTTGCGCCGATGTAACCCTGCCCTTTGGGGAAATTGCGAAAAAGCCGGAATCCTGCACTGCCCCTGCTGCCACCGCACCGGCAAACGTTGAATAAGGCCTGAGCCTCTGTTTTACTCGCCCCTTCTTTAAACCAAGGGGATGTTATGACTAAAAGAATAAGAACCGCGCTCGTCGGCAGTTACGCGCAACCCGAATGGCTGATTGATCGCCACGCCCTCAAGACCCGCTTGCCCGCCCGCATTATCAGCAATGAAATGTGGCGCATTGCGCCTGAGTTTCTGAAAGAAGCCCAGGACGACGCCGTCCTCAGCGTACTGGCTGACCAGGAAGAAGCCGGCATCGATATCGTCACCGACGGTGAAGTACGTCGCGAAAGCTACTCCGCGCCAATGGCCAATGGCCCGGAAGGCGTCAACCGCGAGCGTCATGAAATCCTGGTCGGTCGCGCTGGCAAACCCAACAAGGTGCCGTTGGTCTCCGCGCCACTGAAGCGCTTGCTGCCCATCCATGTGGATGATGTGAAATTTCTGCGCGCCCACACCAAGCGTACGATCAAGATCACCATCCCCGGTCCGTTCACGCTGTCGCAGCTGGCCTTGTCCGACTACTACCAGAACCTCGAAGAACTGGCGATGGGTTATGCCGAATGCGTCAATGCCGAGATCAAGGATCTGTTCGCCGCTGGTGCTGACATTGTGCAGCTCGATGAACCTTATCTGCAGGCGAAGACTGATGAAGCGGAAAAGTTCGGCGTGAGAGCTGTCAATCGTGCACTCGAAGGTGTCAAAGGCACCACCGCGCTGCATGTGTGTTTTGGTTATGCCGCGATGGTGAGTGACAAGAGTGCCGACGGTTATTCGTGCCTGCCCTTGGTCGAACAAATCAACGTCGATCAGGTGTCGATCGAAGCGGCGCAGCCTCAGTCACTGAACCTGAAAGCCGCACTTGATGCGCTCAGCAGCAAAACCATCATGGTCGGCGTTATCAACCTCGGCGATGAAACCCCGGAGACACCGGAAATCGTTGCCGAACGCATTCGCAAAGCACTGCAATACATCTCGCCAGAACGTCTTATTGCTGCGCCTGATTGTGGTTTGAAATATCTGCCACGCGCATCCGCACGTGCAAAATTGCATGCCCTCGCAAAAGGTGCAGCAATTGTGAATCGCGAACTCGGATTGATTTAACTCCACACTTTCCGCTTCAAAGTTTTCCGAGTCTACATTCGCAATTCCGGCCGTTTTTACGGCCGGAATTGTGTCTGCGTCAAAAAATCTCCTGCCGACCTTCGTCCCGTATACATTGAATTTTCGATATGAGAACATCCTTTCGCCTATCGAAAACCAAACTAAATGCTGTTAATTCCAAGTCAACCTTCGATAGCAAAAAGGGGATTTTTAAATGATCAAACATTCACATCTGTTCAGGAGCTCGAAGCTGTCACACAGCATCCGCGCTTCGCAGTTCAACACCACTTCAAAAGCAACTGCCAGCGTATTGGCGCTCGCGTTGTCTGCTGGTGCCTTCAATACCGCGTTCGCACAAGAGCAACTGGAAGAAATCCAGATCACCGGTAGCCGCATCACCCGCTCCACGATGGAAACACCGACTCCGATCACAACCATCCAGGCATCTGAATTGTCCGCGATGGCACCGGGCAACCTGATTGAAGGTCTGACCCAGATGCCACAGTTCTACGGCAACCAGAACCAGGAACAGGTTAACGGCGGCCAGAACTCCGGTGGCTCCAACGTCAACCTGCGTGGTGCAGGCTCCAACCGCACGCTGACGCTGTTGAACGGTCGTCGCGTTGTACCAAGCAACCGTTTCGGCGCTGTTGACGTCAACGTGTTCCCGGAAGATCTGCTGCGCAGTGTTGAAAACGTAACCGGTGGTGCTTCCGCCAGCTACGGTACCGATGCTGTTGCCGGCGTTGTTAACTTCCTGCTCGACACTGACTATGTAGGTCTGAAAACCCA
>JAZKEH010000636.1:0-2297 GCA_040387155.1 Pseudomonadota bacterium
ATCTGCAGCCATGCTCAGCAAGAAAAGCAGCCTGCCCAGCCGTCTCAACCCCTTCCGCCACAACCGACAAGCCCAGCATCTTACCCATCGTGATGATGGCCCGCGTCAGCGCCTTGTCATCCTTGTCATGCTCGATCTCCTTGATGAACGAACGATCAATCTTCAACGTATCCACCGGGAAGCGCTTGAGCTGGCCAAGTGACGAGTAGCCGGTACCGAAATCGTCGATCGCAATCTTGACGCCAAGCTCCTTGATCGCACGCAGGATCAGCAATGCTTTTTCGGGCTTGTGCATCACAACCCCTTCGGTGATTTCCAGTTCCAGCACATGGCCAGGCAAGGCGAGGTCGTGCAAGGTCTTGCTGATAAAACTGATCAAGTCAGGATCGGCGAACTGCCGTGGCGACAGGTTGACGGAAATGGTCTGGATCGAACGTTTGGCGTCGCGCCAGCGTTTCATTTGTGCGCAGGCTTCGGCGATGACCCAGCGACCAATCGGAAAAATCAGTTCGAGTTCTTCCGCCAACGGCACAAACTGCGCGGGCGACACGTGACCCAGTACGGGACTGTGCCAACGCAGCAGCGCTTCGGCGCCCACCACACGACCAGTGGGGACTTCTACCTTGGCCTGGTAGTTCAGCGAGAGTTCGTTGTTGTCGAGCGCGTGATGCAGCAGCGTTTCCATCTGGATCTTGCCGGTGCCGGCGCCATCGGCTTCCGGCGGACAGAACTGGTAGTTGTTTCTGCCGTCGCCTTTCGCGAGATACAGCGCCTGGTCAGCATGCCGCATGATGTCCATGTCGGTATCACCGTCCTGCGGATACAGGCTGATGCCAATGCTGGCGGTGATGCGGCATTCGTGTTCGATCAGCTTGATCGGCTCCATCGCCTTCTCAAGAATCTTGCGGGCTACGATGGCCACCTGCTCTTCTGACGTGACTTCCTGCAACAGGATGACAAACTCATCGCCACCAAGGCGCGCGACCAGATCGCTGCTGCGCACGGTCTCCTTGAAGCGTTGCCCCATTTCCTGCAACACATAGTCGCCGGCGGCATGGCCAAGTGAATCGATGATGTGCTTGAAGCGGTCGAGATCAATCAGCAGCACCGCGACCTGGCGCGAATAGCGGCGGCCGACATCAAGCGAATGTCGCAGCAGATGGGTGAACAGCATGCGGTTCGGCAATGCTGTCAGTTCATCGTGCGTGGCAAAGTATTTGAAGTCTTCTTCGGCCTTTACGCGGGCGGTGATGTCTTCGACCACGGAAATATCATAGTCGCCGCCAGTGTGCGCGCTCATGTCGGTAACAGTCAGGCGCACCCAGATGACGTCGCCATTCTTGCGGCGATAGCGCTTTTCAACGCGCACTATTTCAGAATTGTCGCCGCTGTCGCGCTGCGCCCGGCGACGCTTGGAGACCATGCCCTTGTCGTCGTCGTGCGAGAGTGAATCAACCACCATGCCAATCAGTTCATCGCGGCTGTAACCGAGAATTTCACACAGCTTTCGATTCACGTAGCTGAAGCGGCCATTGTTGCTGATGTGCGCAATGCCTATCGCGACATGTTCAAGCGTGCTGGTGTAATCAGCCTGCGGGGTGACTGTTTCCGGCCCCACGTAGACGAGGCGTTGCTGCGCGATAACGGGCACGCCGTTGGGAAAGGTCACGACCTCTCCATTGGGTTCGTTGGCGGACGTGCCAGCCGAATCGCCACGCGACTGCGGGCTCAGCGCGTCATTCAACGCGCCCTTCAGCATGGCTTCGATGTGAACTTCATTCCCCATAGTGGGCGGCTATTTCTGTAGTCGGTCTCTGAAGAGAGGTTACGGCAGCCGCTGGAGAAAGCTTGAGGAGGAAAAACCCCGTCAGTTCGGCAGTTTGAGGGAGACCAGCGAACTACGCCCGCCGGCGCTGACCACTACGCCAATATACTGATTACCTTGATAACTCCACGTCATCGGCGTGCCGGTCTGGCTGCCGGGCAAGGCAATTTCAGCCACCGTCGCCCCGCTCGCTTTGTCGTGCGCGCGCAGCACGGGTTTGCCGCCGGGACCTTCGCCACTGAACAGCAAGGTCTTCGTCAGCAGAATGCCAATCTGGTTCTGGTTGCCGGTGCGTGGCAACTGCACGCCAGCCAGGGCGGGATGGTTGGTGATGTTGGCGGGCGTGTCGGCATTGGGTATCCACCAACGATGTTCGCCACTCACCAGATCAATCGCGGTGATGCGACCGTACGGTGGCGTCATCAACGGCAAGCCATCGACATCAAGACCGCCACGCAGCCCCTGGATGTAG
>JAZKEH010000637.1:0-3277 GCA_040387155.1 Pseudomonadota bacterium
GCCGATGAACTGGTACAGCAGCTGCATGACTTTGGCGGGTGCCTGTGCCAGCAGGTCGTAATCGATGATCAACAAGGACTTGGCCTGCTCGCCGTAGAAAGCTTCGCGCAGCGCAGCCCAGGCAAAGCCTACCAGCTGGTCATATTGGGCCAGGCCTTCCAGTCGCTGATAGACGGTGCTGCGGGCGTTGTGGCCAAACATGCGGGTGTTTTCGTACGGATTGCTGCGGTACTGCCGCTCGATACTGTCCATCACCCAGGCGACATTACGCACGCAGGCGATGACTTTGGCGTCGGGGAACTGGTCCAGCACCAGCGGCATTTTGGAAGCCCACAGGCGGTTGGTGTCGAACACGACTTGTTTGTCGGCTTGTTCTTCGTAATACGCATCGAACAAAGCGCGTGTGATGCGACGGCGCTGCGGCGCTGTCACCACGGGACCGAATTCAGTGCCGGCGGCGAATTGCTGGGAGAGGGCGGAATAGAAACTGCCGACAGGGCTGGTCATGCCGGCGTGGAAACGGGGGTTTTGCCGCAACAGGGCTGCCAACAGGGTCGAACCGGACCGGGGCAGACCAGTAATAAAGTGGTATTGGGGCATGTTTTCCCGAAACGACTGGGTCGCGACTGCTCGTTACATTGATCGGGCAGTTTACCTTGTTTTATAGCCTAACCAAGGCAAGCAACGGGAAGTAATTCCAGTTTGCGGGATTCACGCAGGCAGCGGGATAAATTCGTCGTCGCCGGCTACTTTTGGGAAGCGGCCTTCGCGCCAGTCTTCCTTCGCTTGTTCGATACGATCCTTGCTGCTGGCGACAAAATTCCAGTAGAGGTGACGTGCGCCTGGCAGCGCCGCGCCACCCAGCAGGATGCTGTGGGTATTGGTGCGGGCCTCCAGCACGATTTCGGCGCCCGGTTTCAGCACCACCATGGTGCCGGCTTCAACATTTTCGCCGGCGATCAACATGTTGCCTTCGATGACATAAATGGCGCGTTCTTCGATCGTCGCCGGCACTGCAAATTTCTGGTCCTTTTTCAGCAGCAGATCGGCAAAAAAGGTGTCGCTTTCGGTATGCACCGGCGAGGTCTTGCCGAAGGCGCTGCCGGCGATCAGCGTCAGCGAGACGCCGGTGTCGGTGATCATCGGAATGGCGTGCTTGTCGTAGTGGTAGAAGGCGGGTGCCATTTCTTCCTTTTCTGTCGGCAAGGCCAGCCACACCTGGGTGCCGCCGAGCGGCGCGTTGCCGTTGCGTTGGGTGGACGGGCTGCGTTCGGAATGCACGATGCCGCTGCCCGCTGTCATCCAGTTCACTTCGCCGGGGCAAATCGTTACATCGGAACCGATGCTGTCCTTGTGCTGGATCTCGCCGGCGAACAACCAGGTCAGCGTCGACAGACCGATGTGCGGATGGGGGCGCACGTCCACCGCCTGGCCTTGCTCGAGAATTGTGGGGCCAAACTGGTCGAAGAAGATAAAGGGGCCCACACGCTGGCGCTGTGAGGACGGCAAGGCGCGGCGCACAGAAAAATCACCAAGGTCACGCAGGGCGGGCATGATGATGGTGTCGAAGGCAGGGTTGAGAGACGTAGGGTTGCTGGACATGGCGGGCTCCGGAATCTGGATGGTTGGCAGTAAACCACAGCCTTGCTGTTACACAAAAACCGGCAATCCATTCATTACGGTAACGCTTTTCCCTCAGGTACGGCGAAGCGGTAAGCTTGCAGCCCTGATCGTACGAGCCACTTCTATGCAACGCCGCAAGTTTCTGGGAAATAGCGCTCTGCTGGGTGCCGGTGCTGGCTGGCAAGCACTGCTACCTGCGTGGGCGCAAAGCAATGGCCTGGGTGTGCTTGCTGGTGTGCCGGCCATGCAGGGCAGTGAGTTCACGCTGCGTGTCGCCAACCACCGCTCCTCAATTGCCGGCAAGACTGCATCGCACATTCGCATCAACGACCAATTCCCGGCGCCGCTGCTGCGCTGGCGTGAAGGCGATACGCTGAAGCTGCAGGTGCAGAACGCCCTCGATGAACCTACGTCGATCCACTGGCATGGGCTGTTGCTGCCGTGGCAGATGGACGGTGTGCCGGGTGTGAGCTTTGACGGCATTGCGGCCGGCGCAAGTTTCACCTACGAATTTCCGCTCAAACAGGCGGGCACTTACTGGTATCACAGTCACTCCGGTTTGCAGGAGCAGAGCGGCCACTATGGCCCGATCATCATTGACCCGCTTGAGCCGGAGCCGTTCACCTACGACCGCGAGTACGTGATCCTGCTATCGGACTGGACCTTTGAGAATCCGCAACGCGTCTTCAGCAAGCTGAAGAAGATGGGCAACAGCTACAACTATCAGCAGCGTACTGTGGGTGAGTTTTTCCGCGACGCGCAGCGCAATGGTTTGGAGGCCACAGTTGCAGACCGCATGATGTGGGGCGACATGCGCATGAGTCCCACCGATCTCGCGGATGTGACAGCGGCGACCTACACCTATCTGATCAATGGCCACAGCCCGGCGGAAAACTGGACGGGCTTGTTCACTGCGGGTGAGCGTATTCGCCTGCGCCTTATCAATGCGTCGTCGATGAGTATCTTCAACGTGCGCATTCCCGGTTTGCCGCTGATGGTGGTGCAGGCCGATGGCCAGAACGTGAAACCGGTGGAAACCGACGAGCTGCAAATCGGCACGGCGGAAACCTATGACGTAATCGTGCAACCGACGGCTGAACAGGCGTATACGATTTTTGCGGAGAGCAATGATCGCTTCGGTTATGCGAGTGCCACACTCGCGCCGCGAGCGGGAATGCTGGGTGAGATTCCGCCGCTACGACCAAGGCCCTTGCTGACGATGAAGGACATGGGGATGGATCATGGTGAGCATGCGGCGGCGCCGGCATCTGCTGCTGCAGTTGATCATTCGACGATGGATCA
This sequence comes from Pseudomonadota bacterium, assembly GCA_040387155.1. GTDB lineage: Bacteria > Pseudomonadota > Gammaproteobacteria > Pseudomonadales > Pseudohongiellaceae > CAILUG01. Next base: position 2,926 of record JAZKEH010000637.1, read on the forward strand.
CAGTGCGGATGTTGCGGCGACAGCTGAAGTGGTGGATCACAGTGCCCATGTGGCATCGACGCCCGCAGCAGTGGACCACACCGTGCATGCGGCAGTGACGACCGATACCGCGGTACAACAGCATCTGCATCCTGGTGGTCCCGGTGTTGCGTCAGTAGCCAGCAATCCGGTCAATCGTTTGCATGAGCGACCACTGGGCCTCGAGAACGAAAGCCACCGTGTGTTGGTGTACACCGACTTGCGCAGTCTGCGACCCAATCCCGACCAGCGCGCTCCCGCGCGAGAACTCGAATTGCATCTGACAGCCAACATGGAGCGCTACATGTGGTCGTTCGATGGGCTTAAATTTTCC
>JAZKEH010000637.1:3287-12376 GCA_040387155.1 Pseudomonadota bacterium
TGGCCGTGTCCTTAACTTGTGAGAAGACAAGTAGTCGCTTTCGGTTGCTGCGAATATTGCATTTGTTGCGTTTGCGACGTAAACTTAGGTTGCAAGGTGTATCCGCCATGACAACTTTGACAGCCGACTTTTCCGAAGTGACCGCGCCAATCCCGCTGACATTGAATGAGCGTGTACGTCTGACCTTCGTCAATGACACGATGATGCCGCACCCTGTGCATCTGCATGGCATGTTCTTCGATGTCGTCACCACTGACGCCAACGACAAGCCACGCAAACACACGCTTGTTATCAAGCCGGGTGAGAAAGCATCAGTTGATCTGACTGCCGATGCGCCTGGCCAGTGGGCATTCCACTGCCACCTGCTCTATCACATGCATGCCGGCATGATGCGGGTGTTTGCAGTTGGGCCGGGAGCGCAGACATGAAGCGTCTTCTGCAAGTACTGGGATTGTTGCTGCCGGTAACGGCATTGGCTGCGGAACATGACCACAGTGCCGCGCCACCGAATGCGCCAGCCACCGCCCATGATCACGCTGCAATGACCACCGCACCGACAACGCCTGCGATGGCCGCTGCCGTCCACACCAACATGCTGGAGCACGGCGGCATGCTGAACTCGTTGCTGCTGATCGATCGCATCGAACAACAACAGCGCGATGGCGATGATGCCTGGACGTGGGATGCGCAGGCCTGGTACGGCGGCGATTACAACAAGCTGTGGCTGAAGACCGAAGGCGCATGGAATCAACAACAACACGCAACAGAAGACAGCGATGTGCAATTGCTGTTTGGTCGCTCCGTGGCGCCGTACTGGGATTTGCAGGCGGGTCTTCGGCACAGCGAAGGCAGCGGCGCTTCACGCTCGCATCTCGTATTGGGGTTGCAGGGCTTGGCGCCCTATTGGTTCGAAGTAGACGCTGCCGCTTTCATCAGTGAACAGGGCGATGTGCAACTGCGCTTCGAGGTCGAATACGATTTGCGACTGACGCAGCGTTTGCTGCTGCAACCGCGGCTCGAACTGAATCATGCCTTTGCGGACGACAGGTCAGCAGGAATAGAACAGGGATTGATGGACAGCAGTGCAGGGCTGCGACTGCGTTATGAATTGATCCGGGAATTCGCGCCGTATATTGGCGTTGAGCGGGATCTTGGTGATCACCGGCAACCTGACGCGACGCGCGTGGTTGCCGGCTTTCGGATCTGGTACTGAACGGCGGTACGAAAAAGTATCAGTTGCCGCGCTGGTTCTGGCTGGAATCGGCATCCAGTGTCTGGCCTGGACGACCGCCGGTACCGGTTACGGTTACGGTGCGAGCGTTCACACGGTCCGCGCCATTGCGAGCGAGGAAGCCATCAACGCTGATTTCAGTGCCGATCTGCAGCGTGTCACGACGCCAGCCACTGCGTTGCAGACCGTGCGGTGGGCCCAGTTCGGCACCCCAGTTGACGGTTTTGCCAGTCGCGGGATCTTTTACATTCATGTAGATCCACACGTGCGGGTTGGTCCATTCCACCTTGGTCACGATGCCGGTCAGACTTTTCGGCTTCTCAGCGTCGAATTCTGCGGTAAACGAATGATGAGCATATGCGCTACCGCCAACGAGCAGCAGTGCAGTTACAGCAAGCTTTCCGAACAATTTGTTGATCATGATGATCTCCTGTTTGCCTCGCTTATTGCCTCTGAAGGCACCCCTATAGGCGATAACCCAAACGTTATCGACTTCCATTGTGCCAGTAAAGTGTGACAACTGACCACAGTCAGCCCGCATTCAGCAGTTTTACTGTGACCAGACAGCCTTTTCCGGCACTGCTTTGCCAACGCACATGGCCGCCAATGTCGTGCAGCCGCTGGCGTACGTTGGCCAACCCGTTGCCAAGGGGCTTTCCGTTCGGGTCAGCCTGAAAGCCGCAGCCATCGTCGGCAATTTCCAGTTGATAACCCCCGGGAATTGTAAAGGCCGCCGTAAAGGCGACCGTGCTGGCGCGGGAATGGTGCAGGATGTTGTTGGTGATTTCGCGTAGCGCCCGGGTCAGGTGATAGCTCTCGGCTGAGGTCAGCTGACGGGGTGGCAGCGACAGTTTGCCTGGACCGTGAAACGCAATGCCGGCAGCGTGCAACCGGATCTGCATCTCGTCGGCAGCGGCTTCGATGAACTCGTGCATGCTCTGTTGCTGGTAGTTGGCGTGGTGAATGGTTTCGCGCAGCGAGTCGAGCGCGGCGCGCGCCATCTGCTTTTGGCGCGTGTTGTCGGATGCATGGAGGATGGAGGTCAGCTTGGCGCCGACATCGTCGTGCAGATCGCGATAGATTTTCTGGCGTTCCTGTTGCGCGGATTCCTGCAGTTGCAGTTGATGGCGCTCTTGCAGATTCAGTTCAAGCTCAGTGGTCGCTGCCTGCACGCGCTCGACCAGTTCACGGTTCATGCGCTCGCTGGCAGTGAGGGCGCTCCATAGCTGATGCACGATGTGAATGAACAGAATCCCCAGCGAAAAGGGGAAACTGAATTGCGACAGCGTGGTGCCGGCAAAGCCCGTGTCATTGATGATGGCATTGAGGTAGTTGACCAGATCAATTAGCGGCATCAGCAACATCAGCAATAGACTTGCCGCTACCCACTGCACCTTGCGATTGGCGCGCTTTCCCAGCAGAACAAAGGTTTTCTGGCCAGCCCAGGCCAGCGCACCCAGGGTTACGAGGGTCATTGGCAGCGCCACTGCAATCCCGACAGGCGCTGGCAGCACTGCCAATACCAGCAGTATTGCGGCAAGGGTTCCGATGATCCGGTGCAGCCAGCGCAGGCTGCTCAACTCCAGCACCTTGGTGATGAACGCCGCCAGACACAGGCCGGCGAGATTGATGTTGAGGTATGACAACAACACCCAGTGTTTCAGATTCAGCAGCAACGGATACGGCAGCAACATGAACACCATCACGCATGCCCAGGCTGCGCACGACGCGCAGTAGTAGAGGTACTCCGTATGCTGGCGCCGTGTGAGCCAGATGCCAAAGGCAAGTGCGCCAAGAATGATGCTGCTGATCATTGCCGCCAGCGGAATCTGCAGCTGGTTGAAGTACGCCGAGCGGTACAACGCTGCAATCGCTGAATAGCTGCCGACCTGCACCGTATTCAGGTAGCTGGAGCCGACACTTTTTTGCAAACCCAGCACGATCTCGTTACGCGGACGATCCAGCGTGGCGGGCTGCAGCTCCAGCAGTAGGGGTGTGTTCCAACCGATATAATCACGTGCGGTATCGCGCTCCTGATGCAAGCGCTGGCCATTTACATAGATGTCGACATTGCGCATGTGACGCGCGATGAAAAGCGCTTGCTTTTCACCCGGCGCGGCGGCCGGCAAGTAAAAGCGCAGCCATTGGTAGGTGGGTGCCTGATCTACCGCGAGAAAGCCCTGGAAGTAGGGCAGCTCGCCCGCTTGCCAGGCTTCCGTCGAAAGTGGTGGCTGATCGGTCTCGCTGCCGAGCATCTCCACCTGGGTAATGCTTGTTACCGCCTGGCCCCGGGCTGTCCCTGTGGCGAGCAGCGCCACAGCGCAAAGTGCCGTGGCAAATTTGGCCAACACTTGGGCCAATGCCACAGTCCGCCAGACCGTGCTTTTATGGCTTTTGCGGCTAATCAATTGATAAGTATGGATAAAAATAAGCTGGCACACTCTTGGCTATTCACAATGCAGTAGCAGCAAATTATTGGCATTGGTTGCCGGGAGAGTCGAGATGAATGTTCTGATCACGTTGTTGTTTTTGTTTCTGGTGGGGTGTGGTCTGGTGGCCCTGATTCCGATCCTGACCTTCGGGTTGGGCGTGCTGGCGGTGTTGGCCTGCGTGTTCCTCTGGTTACTGCCGATCCTGATCATCGCCAATTCCGACAAGACCTCGGGAGGCGAAAAAGCCGCCTGGATACTGGCGATCATCTTCCTGTCCTGGTTCGCGTGGATCTTCTACTTCCTGCTGGCGCCGATCAAACCACGTCGTTCGTATTACGACCGCCGCTATGACTACTGAGACCTTGCCGTCCAACCATCCAATACGGAACTACTTCGCCATGTCTGACAATCCCTACCGCGACGAATACGAACGCCAACGTCCGCGTACTGCTACTGCTTTGATCAGGGTCCTGCCTGCTGACTCCCCGCATTGGGTTGCCAAGGTGCTGGCCCTGCTCCTTCTATTGTTGTGTGTCTTGCTCGGTTTGGTAGGTTTGATACTGCCAGTAATCCCGGGCCTTTTATTCCTGGCCTTTGGCGCCATGCTGGCGGCCAGCATGTTCCCGGCCTTCGGCCGCAAACTGCGCACTACGCCGTGGGCCGCCCGCTTCATGACGCCTTATCTGGACAGTGCGCAGGGCTTCAGCCGCCTGTCGTGGCGCGGCAAGCTGCGCTTCTTCCTGTGGATGACCTGCAAGGTGATTGTCGACACGTTTGTCATGCTGTGGCTGGCCGTGGCCCGCCTGTTTGAATTTCTCAACAAGGACAAGCCGCGCTGGGATTGATTCCGCGCCATTGGCAGCCAGGGGATGGCGCCGCCCTTACTCTTTCTTGCTCTCACTCAGGCGTTTCGCCAGTACGGAATGTTCCTGGACGGCAGCCCGCAAGGCCGGGTCGTCCGCCATGTATTTCAGCATCAGCTCCTGCAGCTTCTTCGCATAACCCTCGATAACTGCCGCCGGAATCGTATCGACGGTTTCTTCGCGATCGCCACCGCCATACGTCATAAGAAGTTCATCGACATAGTTCGGGCGGCAATTGGTTCGGGTAAGAATTGAGCCTGTCGCCTTCTCGTGATGACACTCGATGTCGTAATCCTGGTCTTCGTTGAGCGCGCTGAAACGCTCGTATACCAGCCGCTCTGCCTGGAAGGTTTGTTCTTCCAGTTTGAAGACATCGCGCTTGCCGCCAATGATGGTGATTTCTTCCGGCGTTTCGGTGGCTGCTTCAGCGCCGAAGGCCTGGCCCGCCGACATAAGTGCCAATAAAACCGGCACTGTGGCGAATGCTGACAGACGGGAAAATGAGGTCATATCCTTGTCCTGTAATTGGCGCGCGCCAATGAAAGCAAGCGCGCTATCCGGCGCGCAAGCAGATTTTGCCAGCGCGTGGGTGCCGCCATCAGCTCACTGCGTAGTGGCGCTGCTTCTTGGTCAGCGGGCACAGAAAGTCCAGCGATGCCGCGCAGAGCTGCAGACCGCGCATGTCCTTGTTGTCCTTGCCGTATTCAGGGTCGCCGAGCACGCCGTAGCCAATGGCGGCAAAATGCCGGCGGATCTGGTGTTTGCGACCGGTCACCAGTTCTACTTCCACCACGCTGCTGTTGCTCTCCTTGTCGAACTGCAGCCGGCGGAAACGTGTCAGGGCCGACTTGCCGTCGAGCATCGACGAAATTTCACCGTCATCCGGCGCCTGGCCACGCACTTCAATGCGGTACAGCTTGCGGATGCCACCGCTGCCTTCGCGCGCAAACAAGGCTGACAGGGCAGCGGCGGCCTTGCCGGTATGGGCAATCATCATCAGACCTTCGGCTTCGCGATCGAGTCGATGCACGAGAAATACTTCGCGTTCCAGTTTCAGTTCGACGATACGCAGCAAGGAGCAGTGATCACCGCTCAGCGTGCCCTGCGCCAACACGCCCGCAGGCTTGTGCCACACGGTGTAGTGCTTTTCATCCGCTACCAGCGCCGGTGCCGGTGGGATTAGCGCGAGAATGTCGGCATCGTAGTGCATGGCCAGATCGTCACCCGCCTGCAATGCAGTGGTTACGCGCCGCAGCCGCTTGGTGGAATTACCGCGTTTGAGCCACACCGCGCCCTTGTCCATCGCATCCTTGATGCGTTGCTTGGGCAGTGCTGACAGCGTGGCGAGTACGTCGAGGGCACTCTCGCCGGACGCCGTGGCGTGGTGGGTAAACTGTTTGACGGGCATGTGCTGCGACCACCGGAATGGGACGGGCTGCCATTCTACCTGCTGGCGGCGGCGCCGGCTTGGATGCGCCGACGCTCTTGCGCCGGATTACGGCTTTAGTTGCGACATCAACGCCAGCGGGCGGCCGTCAGGGTCCTTGAAAAATGCCATCCACTCTTCGGTGCCATCGGCATGGGTGTGGATCTTGTGCGGTGCAGCGATAACGTCGACACCTTTCTTCTGCAATTGTTCAAAGGTGCCAATCAGATCGGCAACGCGGAAATAGAGAATGGACTCGTCAGGGTTCAGCTTCTCGTTCTGGCTCAGCATCAGACGGGTGCCGCCACAGTCGAAGAAGCTCAGCGTGCCGAAGGTGTAGAGGTGCTTCAGTTCCAGCACCAGTTCATACCAGTTGCGGGATTGCTCGATGTTGCCGACGGTACGGGCGATCTGGCCTATGCTGGCGATGGTGGTGGTTGTCATCGGGTAATCCTCGCGGGCGGGTTTGGGGAAATTGATGGCGGCGGCAGCGGGTTGTGTTGACTTGATGAGTGTACGGCGCAGGGTTTGCTTATTCGGCAAGCCGAGTTTGCCGAGGATGTTGCGCAGGTGATATTTGATTGCATCAAGGCTGACGCCCATCCGATCAGCCATCGCCCGATTGCTGAAGCCGTGTTGGGTGGCATGCAACACGCGCCATTCAGCGGGTGTCAGTACATCGCCATGGGCGGGACGTCCGCGTCTTTTTGTTGTCGTATTGTTGGGCATGTGAGGATTGTCGCAGCAAAAAATCCGAATTTCCCTACCCCGCAGTCATGCGCCTGCGGACCAGCCAAAATAAACTTGCGACACTGCCGTTCCTGACTATAGTGCAACGATGAGTACTGCACTTGAAATCCTCCACAGAGTCTTCGGTTACAACAGCTTCCGTCCCCCTCAGGCCGACATCATCGACACCCTCATTGAAGGTGGCGATGCGTTGGTATTGATGCCGACCGGCGGCGGCAAATCGCTGTGCTACCAGATTCCGTCATTGGCGCGCGCGGGCTGCGGTGTTGTCATTTCGCCGTTGATTGCGCTGATGCAGGATCAGGTGTCGGCATTGCAGGAAGTGGGCGTCAAGGCGGCCTTCCTCAACTCGACACTGGACTTCGATTCTGTTCGCTATATAGAAGATGCCTTGCAGCGCGGCGAGCTTGATCTGCTGTATCTGGCGCCGGAACGACTCAAGCAGGAAAGAACGCTGGGCTTGTTGCAGCGCGCAAAACTTGCCTTGTTCGCGATCGACGAAGCGCACTGCGTGTCCCAGTGGGGGCATGACTTCCGCGCCGATTACCTTGAACTGAACAAATTGCACGAGCTGTTCCCCACTGTGCCGCGCATTGCGCTCACCGCCACGGCCGACGTGCGCACGCGCAAGGAAATTATCGAACGCCTGCAGTTGCAGGACGCGCGCCAGTTCATCGCCGGGTTTGATCGTCCCAATATCTGCTACCGCATTGCATTGAAGGAAAATCCTCGCCAGCAATTGCTGCGCTTTCTCAAAGAAGAACATCCGGGCGACGCCGGCATTGTCTATTGCCTGTCGCGCCAGAAGACCGACGAGACAGCAGAATGGCTCAAAGGTGAGGGCTTCAATGCGTTGCCGTATCACGCAGGTCTCAGCGCCAACCAACGCGCGGAGAACCAGGCGCGTTTTCTGCGTGAAGACGATCTGGTTATGGTGGCAACGATTGCCTTTGGCATGGGCATCGACAAACCCGATGTGCGCTTCGTTGCGCATCTCGACATGCCGAAAACGATCGAAGCCTATTATCAAGAGACCGGTCGTGCCGGTCGTGATGGTCAACCGGCCAACGCGCTGTTGCTCTATGGCCTGCAAGACGTCATCAAGCTGCGACAGATGCTGGCAGAGTCGCAGGGCAGTGAAGAGTTCAAGCGAATAGAGCAGCATCGTCTTAATGCAATGCTCGGGCTTTGCGAGATTACGACCTGCCGGCGTGAAGCCTTGTTACGCTATTTTGGCGACACGCTGGAGCAACCCTGCGGCAACTGCGATGCCTGTCTGCAGCCGGCGCAGACGTGGGATGCCACTGAACCTGCACGCCTCGCATTGAGCGCGGTGTTCCGCACCGGCCAGCGTTTCGGCGTGAATCATCTGGTCGATGTGCTGCGCGGCGGCAACTCCGACAAGGTGTTCCAGTTCGATCACCAGAATCTCAATGTCTACGGCAAGGGCGCAGACCAGAGTGTCAATGAATGGCGCTCAATCTATCGTCAGCTGGTTGCACGCAACTACCTTAGCGTTGATCTCGATGGTTACGGTGCGCTGCGATTGGAAGAGCTGTGTCGGCCGCTGTTGCGCGGCGAAGCGACGCTGGCGCTGCGGCGCGACGAAATCAGCAAACGACCCAAGGCCGAGAAGCGCAGCAAGGCGCCAAAGTTGCCAGTGAGTGGCGACGTCAATCCGCAATTGTGGGAAGCGCTGCGCAGCTTGCGTTTGCGGCTGGCCGAAGAACACAAAGTGCCGCCCTATGTCATTTTCCACAACGCCACGCTGGAGGCGCTGTGCAAGCAGCGTCCGCAGACGCTGGCGCAGCTGGAACAAGTCAGCGGCATCGGCGAGCGCAAGCAGGAACGCTACGGGCCTGCGTTACTTGCCGTATTGCAGCAGTACCAATAGTTGTCCGCGCAACAATCTTAACCAGAAAAGTCTGGACGCGCGCTTCCCAGGCAAACCATACTGGCAAATTGCAATCGTCTCCGCAGACCACGCGGGGCTCCTCCACCTCTCGCCCCTCGTTTTGCCACTAAGGAAAGTCCGCCATGCGTACGCTCGCGTCAGTCGTTGCAAAGCCCCTGTCATTTCTTGCCTTCGCTTGTCTTGGTTTGCTGGCGGGCCCCTCCGTGCAGGCGCAGGCCGTCATCGCCGGCCCAATCGTTAACCCGAATAACAACCACACCTACTATTTGCTCGAACCTGCAACATGGACTGCTTCAGAAGCACAGGCTGTCGCGCTCGGCGGGCATCTGGCTACTGTGAGAAACCTGGCGGAGAACACCTGGATATACAACCAGTTCAGCGCTTTCAGCCATGCAGGCAGTACCGCACGCGGTCTGTGGATTGGATTGAACGATGTCACCACTGAAGGTACGTATAAATGGTCGAGTAATGA
>JAZKEH010000638.1:0-2834 GCA_040387155.1 Pseudomonadota bacterium
GGGCGAATACCGCCTGATCGGGGCCATAGTCCTGGTCGGGTGCATACCAGAGCATCTTGCCTTGTCTGAGATGGCGGAACGCGCCACGAATGTCGCCGCGATCAAACACGCCATTGCAGTTGCGCAAACGGCCACGCAGCATGAAGGCATCGAACAGCGGATTGCCATGGCTGCGGTACGTCACCCCGAATGGGTAGCGCACACCGAGCAGGTTGGCGGAAAAATCCAGAGTTGTGTAGTGCGCGCCCAGCAGCAGCACGCCGCGCCCCTGTGCCAGCGCCGCATCCAGATGTTCCGTACCACTGAACACCACCATGTGCTGAAAATCATCGGTGGAGCGCATCCAGCCAGTGGCCGTTTCGATAAGGCCAATGCCGTTCTCGATGAAGGTGCGTTTGATCAATTCCTGCTGCGCGTCTTCTGTCAGTTCCGGAAAACACAAACGGATGTTGATCGTCGTAATGTAACGACGTTCGCGCGCCAGTCGCCACGTGAGCCAGCCCAGCACCGTACCTGCCGCCATGCGCAGACGAAACGGCAGCCATGCAATGACAAACAACACTGCGATACCCACCCAGGTCGACCAGTGACGCGGGTGCAAAAATTTTCTGAAGGGAGGTGGGCTCTGGTTCGACACGCGTGGAGAGAGAACTCGTTAATTGCCGGGAAAAGGCGGCCTGAGCGCGATTGTAGCAGAGGAAGGCGACGGCCCAGTCGGCTGGTTGGCTGTGCTATTATGCGGCCGATATTTTTCCGGGGCTGCGCATGAAACTCGACATCCCACGCTTTGACAAGGCCCGCATCCTCGTGGTGGGCGATGTGATGCTGGACCGCTACTGGCACGGCGGCACTTCGCGTATTTCGCCAGAGGCGCCTGTTGCTGTCGTCAAGGTGCAGAATACCAAGGACAGCCCTGGCGGCGCCGGCAACGTTGCACTCAACCTGGCGGCACTTGGGGCCGCCGCATCGCTTGCCGGCCTGGTGGGTGATGACTCCGCCGGTCGCGAACTGCAAACATCGCTTAACGCTGCAGGCGTGCTGTGCGATTTCATTCGCATCGCCGATAAACCCACGATCACCAAGCTGAGGGTCATCAGCCGCCATCAACAACTGATTCGCCTGGATTTCGAAGAGCAATTCAGTGGCGCCGATGCAGAGCCGCTGGGTGAACGCATCCGGCTGTTGCTGGAAAAAGCGGATGTCCTTGTGTTGTCAGATTACAAGAAGGGCGCGCTGTCGCACGTGCAGGCGCTGATCAAGCTGGCGCGCGCTGCCGGCGTGCCAGTGTTGGTGGATCCAAAGGGGGAAGATTTTTCCATTTATCGCGGCGCCACGCTGCTGAAACCCAACCTGCATGAATTCGAAGCGATTGTTGGCCGCTGCCACAGCGAAGAAGAGCTGGTGCAGAAGGGTCAGCAGCTGCTGCGTGAGCTCGACCTGCAAGCCTTGCTGATTACCCGTGGCGAACACGGCATGAGCCTGATTCGCCAGAACGAACCCGAGCAGCATTTTCCTGCGCGCGCGCGTGACGTGTTCGACGTGACGGGTGCGGGCGACACGGTAATTGCTGTGGTTGCAGCGGCGCTTGGCGCCGGTGCAGCGCTGCCGGAATCGGTGGCGCTGGCCAACATTGCTGCCGGTCTCGTCGTTGCCAAATTGGGTACCGCTGCCATCAGCGGCCCGGAACTGCGGCGCGAAGTGCAACGTGACGGCGGCTCCGACCGCGGTGTCATGACGCGTGAACAGCTGATGTTGGCCGTGGCTGATGCCAAGGCACACAATGAGAAAGTGGTCTTCACGAATGGCTGCTTCGACATCATCCACGCCGGCCATGTCGGTTATCTGAAAGAAGCACGCAAGCAGGGTGATCGGCTGATTGTCGCGATCAACGATGATGCGTCAGTCACGCGGTTGAAGGGCAAGGGTCGGCCGATCAACTCCATTGATCGTCGTATGGCCGTAGTGTCCGGACTGGAATCGGTCGATTGGGTAGTCAGCTTCAGCGAAGACACACCGGAGAAACTGCTGCAGGACGTTAAGCCGGATGTGTTGATCAAGGGCGGTGATTACGGCATTGGGCAGGTCGTCGGTTCCGACTTCGTGCATTCCTATGCGGTGAAGTGATGGTGCTGGCGTTTCTGGATGACTGCTCAACGTCAGCCATTGTCAGCAAGATCCAGAAGAACGAGAAGGGCTGAGCAGGTTCAGCCCAGCGCCTGCAGTGCCTTGCTGACGTTGCTGCGCAAGTGGTCGCCATTCAGCGTCCCCACGATCATGCTGTGAATGCCGGTGTTGCTGAAGCTCAGCTGCATGCTGGCCAGTACTGAATCGACATGCTGTGCCGATTGCACATGCCCACTCATCAAGCCTTTCTTGACCAATACTCCCTTGTTCAATTCGCGGGCACGTTCAACAACGACAGTGTCCTGTTGCTGCAGGTTCCATGTGACCATGACGACGTCGAGCAATTCTGCTGCCAGGCAGCCGCCAGCATTGGTCTTGGTTGACATGCCGATGGCGCGGATCAGCCCCTGTTGCTGACAATCCCGCAACGTTTGCACACACTCGCCATTGTTGAGTATTGCCTCGTCATTGCCATCGGAATGAATCAGCACGAGATCAAGATAATCAGTACGTAGTCGTTGCAGACTGCGTTCAATGCTCAGACGGGTGTGTCTGGCGCTGAAGTCGAAGTGCGACTGATCATCGATAAACTCTTCGCCGACCTTCGTCGCCAGCAGCCAGTGCTTGCGGTCGGTGAGCAATTCGCCGATGCGGGTTTCACTGCTGCCATAGGCCGGCGCAGTGTCGATCAGGTTGATCTGCAACTCGCG
>JAZKEH010000639.1:0-1912 GCA_040387155.1 Pseudomonadota bacterium
CGGTTATTTTCGGACACAGCCTCGCAGAGGCTGAGCAAGCGGCAGGACCACGCAACAACAGCGAAGTGTCGCTCGAACAGGGTTGCACCTATGTCACGTTCGCAACGTTGCCGGATCTTATGTTCATGGTTGAGCAGGGCGTCGTTGTACGCGCCGATAGCAAGGCCGCAATCGCCAACGTCCTGGGCGTGCAAGTGGGTGCAACGCTGGAGTCAGTCACTGCAGCCCATCCCGAAGCGCGCCTTACGCCGCACAAGTATGATCCAACTGGCCAGTACCTGATCTTTCCGTCAGCCGACGGCGCCAGCGCAATTGTCATGGAAGCAGCAGCGGGAAAAATAGCGGCCATACGCGCAGGCCTGGAGCCGGCCGTTGAATACGTCGAAGGTTGCTCCTGATGACCAAGCCCTCTATCCGGCAGGAAGTCTTTCGTCTGAACGGCGCTGAGCCTTACAACCCCGACATTGATGAATGGCTGGGCGGTGAGCCGGTCGTCTTGTACAGCCTGGCGCGAGAATGGTTTGGCGCCATGCGTCAGTGTGGAGAAGATGTTGTGGAGTTGCTGCATGACGGTTGTCCGGTGGCCTGTGTTGCCGACGTACCGTTTGGCTATGTCAATGTGTTCAAGGCGCACGTCAATGTCGGCTTCTTCATGGGAGCGTTTCTGCAAGATCCGCACTCGTTGTTGGAAGGCACGGGCAAACGCATGCGCCACGTCAAACTGAAGCCGGACTCTCCGGTCAACCAGAAGGCACTTGCTGCCATGATCAAGCAGGCTTACGCAACGGCGAAGGCTGCGGTGTGAGTATCGTTGTAGAAAACCAATCAGGAAATGCCACGCAGTGAAACAAGTTATCGTCGTCAATGAAGAGCTCAATCTGCCGCGCGGCAAGCTGGCCGCCCAGGTAGCCCATGCAGCAGTTGGTGCGCTACTGGAAGCCAAGGCATCGGCGCGTTCGGCATGGCTCGCAGATGGCATGGCCAAGGTAGTGCTGGTGGGTAACTCTGCCGCCCATCTCACCGAGCTCGAAGCGTTGGCGCGAGCTGCCGGGCTGCCTGTCATGTTGATTGAAGACGCTGGCCGCACGGTGGTACCAGAAGGTACTGTAACCTGTCTTGGCATAGGCCCCGCGAAAGATGAGGCCTTTGCCCCCATTACCGGCGCGTTGAAGTTGCTGCGGTAATCTTGATTTTCGTTGTTATTTTCCTCAGAGAAGTCGTGCGCATGTTGTATCGCCTGGAGTGTCTGATCGGAGCATTGGTGTTTGCCATGCCGGCTTTGTTGTTGGGCGCTGAGCCAGCAGCCGATGTTGCACGAGGCGTTGAAGATATCGCCGCCGAACCAATAGCGGCAAACACCGGCCCTTCTGTGGTGCTTTTGCACGGCCTTGCCCGTCGCGCCGGTTCAATGAAGAAACTGGAAGTCGCCCTGGCAGCCGAAGGCTATTACGTCTGCAATATCGGCTACCCTTCCACCAAATTTCCGATCGACGTTCTGGCAGCAGAGTACGTGCTGCCAGCAATCGAAGCCTGTGTCGGCAAGGACAACACCAGCGCAGTCAATTTCGTGACGCATTCATTGGGCGGCATTATCGTGCGGCAACTGCGCGCGACTGCAGCGCCGATAAATTTTGGTCGGGTTGTCATGCTGGGGCCACCGAATGCGGGCAGCGAAGTAGTGGATACGCTCGGTGGTTGGTCTGCGTTCCAATGGTTCAACGGGCCAGCTGGCAATGAGCTGGGTACTGACGCGCTGCCTGGGGCGCTGGGGCCTACTGATCTTGATGTCGGCATCATTGCCGGCAGCAGCACAATCAACTTCATCCTGTCGAGAATGATTCCCGGTGATGACGATGGCAAGGTCGCTATCGAACACACGAAGCTGGAAGGTATGCGTGATTTTATTGTGCTG
>JAZKEH010000640.1:0-1610 GCA_040387155.1 Pseudomonadota bacterium
GCGCTGGGTCTGGCGTCGTCAATCACGCAATCACCCATAGGTTCGGTCGCCCCCGGATTGGGTATACTCCGCCGCACAACGACAGGGGGAGTCACTATTCCATGCGCATCCATTCACTCTTTGCTTTGCTGCTAGGCCTTGCTGCCAGCGGCTCGGCCTTTGCCCAACACGAAACCGGCGCCGACGTATTCGGCGGTGAACAGGCCTTCCAGAGCCTGTGTGCCAACTGCCATGGCGCTGCCGGCAATCTGATTGCCGGCGTTGATCTTGGTCATGGCGTGTTCCGCCAGCCCTATACCGACGCGCAGTTGCAGGAAATCATTCTGAAGGGCATTCCGGGCAAGGCGATGCCGGCCAATCCCACCATGAGCACTGAGCAGGCCGTGCAGATCGTGGCGTACCTGCGCAGCCGTGGCACACAGGTTGATGCCAGCGCCAATGGCGATGCCACCCGCGGTGCGGCGCTGTTTGCTGGCAAGGGTGAGTGTCTCGGCTGTCATCGTCTGAATGGCGAGGGCTCGCGCATGGGGCCGGCGCTGGATGCGATTGGCGCACTGCGCACCTCAGTTGAACTCACTGCGTCGCTGCTCGATCCCGATGCCGTTGTGCAACCCAACCATCGCTACTACAGCGTTACGACGAAGAGCGGTGATCGCATCAACGGGCGCCTGATGAACCAGGACGTGTTCAGCATTCAACTGCTGGATGACAAGGAACAACTGCGTTCCTTGCAGAAAGCTGATCTGCAGAGCCATGGCTTTGCGCCATCCCCAATGCCCTCGTTGCGCAGCAGCTTCAGCGAGCAGGAAGTCGCCGACCTCGTGCAATACCTCGTGTCCCTGCGTGGAGAACAACAATAATGAAATTCGCGACCCTTTTTTTGAGCCTGCTGGTTTCCACTGCGTCGATGGCGCAGGTCACCTTCGATCAGATTCTCAATCCCGACAGTGAACCCGGCAACTGGCTCAGCTATTCACGCAATCTGATGAACCAGCGCAACAGCCAGCTCGACCAGATCAACAGCAACAACGTGGATGAAATGGAACTGCAGTGGGTGTGGCAGGCGCGTTCACTGGAGAAATTTGAAACCACACCGCTGGTCGTCAACGGCGTGATGTATACGGTGCAGGCGCCGAATGATGTGGTTGCCCTCGATGCAGCTACTGGTCGCGTGTTCTGGACCTATTCGCATCAGCCCGATCCCGCTCGTACCTGCTGCGGTCGCGTCAATCGCGGCCTGGCAATTCTGGGTGACACGCTGTTCATGGGCACGGTCGATGCGCACCTGTTGGCCATTGATGCCAAGAGCGGGCAACTCGTGTGGGACACGATGGTCGCCGATGCCGCTGAACTGTTTTCCATCACGATGCCGCCGATGATCGTGCGCGACAAGGTGTTCATCGGCACCGCCGGTGGCGATCTTGGCATCCGCGCCTTTCTTGCTGCCTATGATACAAAGACCGGCAAGCAACTGTGGAAGACCTATACGATTCCCGCACCGGGCGAGCCCGGCAATGAGACCTGGTCTGGTGACTCCTGGCAGAAAGGCGGCGCTGCCATCTGGAATGCCGGCGCCTACGATCCCGAAACCAATCTAACCTTCTGGGGCA
>JAZKEH010000641.1:0-7760 GCA_040387155.1 Pseudomonadota bacterium
GCCACTGGGTGGGGCAGAAGCCGGCATCGCAGGCATCAAGCGCCATCAACTGGGTGGCATTCATGGAACGTATGCGGAAAAGATCATCGAGTCTGGACGGAAATTCGGGATCGAAGCCGGCGTCGGCGCCGCGAGGCTGATAATAGTATTCGAACAGACCGATCACTTTGGCGCCTGGAAAAATATCGCGCAGATAGAATGCATCGCCCCAGCCAGGATGGGTAAAAATGACATCAGGCTCCAGGCCCTGCACCTTGTGCGCAGTCAACGTGTTGAGCACCTGCTCGGCACGGCGGACGGCATCGTTATAGGTTTTGACATAGGGATGCAGCTCATCGCTGCCTGCAGGCGACTTGGGCGGCGCCGGGTAGGGGATTACCTGTACACCTTCGAGGAGAGGACCGTTATGGCTCTTCATCCAGTCCTCATCACCGACACCGTAGACCTTCAAGCCTGGTATTTGTGCAAAGGCGCGCGCCACACGGCGGAACTGCCCCGGAAAATTAGGGTGACTGAAAAGTACTTCCAACCTGCTTCTCCAATTCTGTCTTGAGCCAGACGGCCGAGGGGAGGGATGCTGTCAAGGGAAGTGTCACCTGCAACATGCCGGTTACTACGCGCGTCTCAATGGCTCGCTTGCTGGCTTTGCGCGTGAGGGTAACACACACATCCGCCACGCGAATGGGCAGGCCGTCACTGTTTTGCAGCCAGCAAGGGACAGCTTCGCTGTGCAAGTGATTCCGTAACAAGAGGGCGCGTTTTTGCATGTCGCTATCAGTGCTTTCGGCCCGGATTACGACGCGCAGTCGCGTTGCATCAGGATCGAGCAATGGGCCGAGCGGCATCTCCGGGGTTGATGTTTGGACTGGGCGCTGCAATGCTTTCTGTAATCGTGTTGCAGATGCAGACGGGACCAGCACACCGGCGAACTCCGACCACCAGGGCAGCGCTTTCCATTCAGCGGCAGCATCCTTCACCCATGCCAATATAAACAGATCGACTCGCGCATGTTGCAGTGAGCGAATATCGTAACGAGGATCACCAACAATCAGCACATGCAAATTGTCCACACGCTTCCAGTCATTTGCCGATGTCAGTAGCAGAATGTCGGCGTGTGGTAACGCCTGCAATAATGAAGTAGCCAGGGAATCCGCATTGCCAATCAGTGCAATTCGAAGTCGCTCGTTGGTATGAAAACCATCGCCGCTAAGCAAGCTGCGCCAATAAGCCTGCTTTATCCAAAGACCGATGTGTGATTCAAGGACGCTCGAATTACGCATAAGTCGGTCAAAAATAGAGCGCTCGCGGCCGGACAAGCGGGTATGGCCATGGTGATGCAAGGCGACGCAGTCATTACGGCAAATTACTTTTTTATTGAGACGCTCCGCCAGACGTATGCAGAGTTCCACATCTTCAAAGCCATAAAAGTAATCAGTGTGGAAACCGCCAACGGCGTCGAAATCCACTTTGCGGCACAGCAGGGCGGCACCAGTTACTGCAGGAACTGTTTGCGGACTGTATTCCTCTTCCCCATTGGCAAAATCAGGTTTGACTTCATAGGGCCAGTAACCTTGGTCATTGAGTGTGAAGCGAACACCGAGGTGTTGGACTTCACTGGCATGCTGCCCACCGACAGAGGACTCACCAACCACTTTCAACAACTTCATCCCTACGATGCCCACGGAAGGATCCTGCAGACTCTCCAGCATTCGTGGCAGTGCATCCTGCAACCATTGAATGTCATTGTTCATGAATAGCACGTACTCGCCACGCGCCATGCGTGCGCCGCGATTGCTCGAATCAGAGAAAGAGTCATTCTGTTTCAACGGAACGATCTTGAGGTCAAGTCGTTGACGCCAACGCTTGAGTAAGACAAGGCTGCTATCAGTTGATGCATGGTCAATGATGATCAGCTCGGCGGGCACTGAACGGTTGTAGCGCTCCCAGCTTGCAAGCATGGCTTCCAACACGCGCGCCCCATTGCGATTCAGCACCACAACCGAAACTTTGGGCGCCGGAAAATTCTGCTTGGTTATCGAAGCCTTGCTTGATGCGAGGGCAGATAACTTTTCACCGGCATATGACCACCGTACTTGTCGTTGCCCATCAGACAATAAATAGCCGCTAGCTGCGCCAACAACTTCCACCCAGTGTGGAAAGCCGTCAAAGAGGATGGCGGGTGGGGGTAGATGAAAACCGGCAATCCCCATAGCCTCATCCGGGAGCTGCAACTCCTTGGACAAATCTGTGCGCAGCATGTTTGGTCGAAACCACTGGACCACCTTGCCATCGATGCGCAGCGCAAGCTCAATCGGCTTGAGAGGATCTGTGCCATTGAAGGCCCAACCGGAAATGGCTTCGGTCGTGCAGGTTTCCAGGGCGCCGACGACGAATTCAATGGGAGTGTACGGGGAGCCGCGCAGTGGCTGGCCGGCGCAACTGATGTGCAATTCGCCTGCGGGTAGCTCAGCCAGAGGAATGGAAAATGTGGCTGGATATCCTTTAGCTTCGGGAGTAACAGAAGGCTTTAACAATTTGGTATGAAGAAGGCGACCACGGCTATCCGCTATGCGGAGGCTCCGTTGACGAGGGGCTTCCGATGCGAACCAGACGGTTCCTACCAGCAAACGCCATTGTTGGCGTATTTCTCCTCGCGCTTCGCCCGCTGGCAGCGTAAGCATTTGGCTGTAAAGCCCATCGTCGTTGACGTTCGGCAATGCGACTTGCAGGGTATGTTCAAAGCCATCGCTTGTTGCGGCAGGCAATGCGAAGCAGAAACCTGCCGTTGTGTGAGGCGGTTTGCCAATAAGCCGTTGAACGCTGGCAGGCAATAATTGGCCAGAGAATTCACTGGCTACATGGCGGCCGTCAAAATAGAGATGGACATCAACCAGCGGCTTGTCAGGAACAGAAGCCCATCCCCAGAGCATCCCGTGCTGAATTGCCAGTGTTGACAGCTTGGGTGCTGTCTTCGTCATCAGAGCCTTCTTCCCAAAAAACAAAGCCCGCCAAGGCGGGCTTTGTTATTGCACCATCAAACCAAGGGTTAGATAGTAAACTTAAGCATCGCTGCTGTCAGGTCGGAGGCCGACACACCGACGAGGGTGATGGAAGTATCTGCACCCAGGTTATAAGTGATCGACGTGCTGGTCTTGACGACACTGGTGACTTTGGCTTTCAACTGATCGACGGTGGTGACACCCGCCATGTCGAATGCCAGCATGTCGCCTGCTTTGCTGAAGTCGGACACGGTGTATTTGCCTGCACCGGAGAATCCGAAGATGTCATTGCCGGAACCGCCAGCCAACGTATCGCTGCCAGTACCAACAAGAGTGTCGTTACCGCCACCGCCCGTAATATTCTGAGCCTGATTGTCGCTGGTGATGCGTATAGCAGTATTGCCTTCAACTTTGACAGTGCCAGGGGAGGCCAACACGGCAGCTTCTATATTCTGCAAGCCAAGTGTTTTGCCAGTCAGTCCGCCCAAGTTAAGAACGAACAACTGATTGCCAGCACCGGCGCCTGCATCAAGCAGAACGTCATTGGTGCCAGTCAACGAATCAATGCCTTGATAGACGCCGTCGCTATCCAGAATGGCGAAAGCTTGCTGGTCGGCATTCTCTAAAGAGCCAGAGTTACCACCGCCAGTGAAAAAGTCGATGTTGCGAATCGTGAGGCTGATCGTCGAACCAGGAGCCACCAATTCCAGTGCCTTGGCTACTGCAGAAACAAGGGCTGCCTTCTGGGCTGCAACGATGCCGGTGGAATTGTCGGGTATGTACTTGTCGAGAATGCTCTCAATGTAATCCTGAGCCGCGCTCTTTGTAGTAGCTTCTGTGCTCTTGGAAACAAGACCAGTATTGGCTGGCAACTGAAAATCGAGAGTCTTGCCGGCGCCATCCGACAGCGAACCGAGAGTCGCTCGACTTGGAGGCGTAATTGCAATGTTGACGTCACCATTACCGCCGCTCGACACGATGACCGTAGCGCCATTGCCAGCGTTACTTTGCTTCAGGCTGGCACTATTAGTATCCGTCAGGAATTTGTCGAGCAAATTGGTTGCAGTAGAGGGGAGGGTGACACTGATCGTACCCAAAATTGATTCTGATGCCATCTGAAATGCTCCTTTTCAAAGAATGAACCCGCCACGCCCTTGTGAGGCAACCTATTGATTTCGCAATCAAAATTTGTAATTTACGGCAGTAAAACGCGAAATTCATAGCCGGAGCGGGAAGCTACCGTAATGACATCGTAATAAAGAAGTGTGGCCTAGGTCAACTTTAACCCTGAAGAAAGTGTGACTTTCGTAGCATTTCACGATATCCCACTGACATTGTTGTTACGGATGGTTGCAGGGGCAGTGTCACGGTTCGAAACACGGCCTGTGGGACATTGTTGCATCCATGAAAAGCCCGCCATTGGGGCGGGCTCTCATGATAAACACATCGGCTTGCTTTAAGGGAATCAGCCAGTGATTGTGTAGGTAAGCATGCTTGCAGTGAGGTCCGAGGCCGAAACACCAACGAGGGTAATCGACGTATCCGCCCCCAAATTGTAAGTAATCGACGTGCTCGTTTTCACGACACTGGTAACTTTGGCTTTCAATTGATCGACATTGGCGACGCCAGCTATATCGAACGCCAGCATGTCACCTCCCTTATTGAAGTCGGACACCGTGTATTTGCCTGCGCCAGCAAAGCCGAATACATCGTTACCCGCGCCGCCAGCCAATGTATCGCTACCCGTACCGACCAACGTGTCGTTGCCGCCGCCGCCAGTAATGTTCTGGGCCTGGTTGTCACTGGTGATGCGAATTGCAGTGCTGCCTTCAACCTTCACTGTGCCGCCCGCTGCCAATACCGCGCCTTCAACGTTTTGCAGAGCAAGTGTTTTGCCAGTCAGGCCAGCCAGGTTGATAACGAACAACTGGTTGCCGCTGCTGGCGCCTGCATCAAGCAACACATCATTGGCGCCTACCAGTGAGTCAACACCTTGATAGGTGCCGTCACTATCAAGAATGGCGAAAGACTGCTGTTCATCATCCTCGACAGAGCCAACGCCTGTGCTGACGCCAGTGAAAAAGTCGATATTGCGAATTGTGACGTTGAGCGAAGCACCGGGTGACACCAAGTCCAACGCCTTCGTCAGTGCATCGATAATCGCCTGCTTCTGCGCGGCAACGGCACCAGACGCATTGTCTGGAATATATTTGTCGAGGACGCTGTCGACATAATCACGAGCATTGCCCTTGCTGTTGGCGTCAGTACTCTTGGACACAAGACCAAGATTCGCTGGCAACTGAAACTCGAGATTCTTGCCATTGCCATCTGACAATGAGCCACTCGTAGTTTTGTTGGGTGGCGTGATAGCGATATTTACGTCGCCATTGCCGCCGCTTGAAACAATTACGGTAGCGCCGTTACCCGCATTGCTTTGCTTGAGACTGGCTGAGTTGGTGTCACTCAGATATTTGTCGAGAAGATTGGTTGCCTGTGGAGGAAGGGTGACATTAATCGTACCGAGAATCGATTCTGATGCCATTGCAAAATACTCCTGAAAAAACTCGCCACGCCCTGTGAAGGGTTAAGATGATTTCGCAAAAAAATTGTTACGGTAGAAAAGCGAAATGGCAGCCGTGGCAGGTTACCTACCGAAACGCGATCTTAAGGTTCTTTAGTTGATGATCAACTTCCGCAGGGAAAAAAATGCAGGAATAAGGGCAATTCTTGCAGGGTTTTAAAAAGGAAGATGTCGGGATCAGAGCTGCCACGCTTTCATCGTGATGTCGCTTAAAAATCAAAACGAATTCTTTCCATTGAAGCGCAATATGGAACTTCAATACCAAAATTATGGAATAACGGCGGTTGCTTCAATTTCAATCAGCAAGCCCGAAATCGCGAGTCGTTTTACTTCGAGCAATGTGCCTGCAGGCTGGCAGTGGCCAAGACGGCTTCTTACCGCATCGTATGCGCCGTTGAATGCATCCATATCAGTGGTGAAATAGTTGAGGCGAACGACGTTGTCGAGCGAATAGCCAGCAGATACCAGCACAGTTTCCAGATTGTCGAATGCTTGATTGATCTGCAGTTGCATGTTGCCGACATGCAAGGGACGCCCTTGTGCATCCACTGAAGTTTGTCCCGAGCAGTACAGCACCTTGTTGTTACCAGATGCTTCAATGGCTTGAGAGAAGGACAAGGCATCCTGCCATTGCCACGGGTTGATCTTGCGCTGTTGCAACACCGGATCCTTTCAAAAAATTGCGCAACCCCTATGAGTTGCGCGTGACTCTCTACTGCTCGCGCTCGCGACTGAGGCGGCGGAAGTATTCTGCGACGGACTCCTGATACTCCTGCGGCACTGCATCGCTTTGCGCAGTGCGAACATTGTCGCCGTCATCGCCGGATTCGGCTCGCTCAAGACCGACTTCCAATTGTTCAATCAGTGCGAGCATGTCACCGTACTCCTGCGCCAGGATTTCATCGTTGCGATTTGCCTGGGTATATTCAAGCTGGCGCAACATTTCATACATCTGGTTCAGTTCTTCCGGTGTGAGATCCATGCCCGCGATTGCGTCGCGGGCTTGCTGCGTGAAGTTGCCGACATTGTCGTAGAAGTTGTCCGGCAACGTGATGGGGCCATTGAGACCATCAAGGCTGTCGTTCCAGGCGCCACCACGGCGACCGCCGCGGAAGTCACCGCCACCACCGCCGTTGTTGCCAGCTTGTTGTTGTCCTTGCTGGCCACCCTGTCCTGGTTGTTGTCCCTGCTGTTGACCTTGTTGCTGGCCAGGTTGAGCGCCTTGCTGTTGGCCATTGGGATCAGGCTGACCTTCGCCCTGCTGGTTCTGCTGGTTGCCATTTTGAGCACCCGGCTGGCCGCCCTGCGCCAACTGCTGCAGCTGCGCGCGCAGATCTTCCACCTGCTGCCGAGCACGATCAAGGTCACTGTCACCCGCTGCACCGGCATCTGCAACCAACTCTTGTGCTTTTTCCAGGCGCTCGTTCAGGTTCTCGATGCCCGCAGTAACAGCACTTTCATTACCGGCTATATAAAGCCCGTAACCCGCATCTATATACAGGGCTGCATCGCTAACAGCCTGCTGCAACTCGCTGTCCGACAATTCGTTGTTGGCGCGTTGCAACTCGTTGCTGGCCTGCGGCATGTCTTTGCCGAGGCCGGCCATTGCATTCATCATGTCCTGCTGCAGTTTCTGCAATTCAGCTGCCATCTGGCGCTTCTCTTCCGCGAGAGCGGTTTCTTCCATCAGCGACATGCCACGGCTATTGGGATCAGTGCCAGCCTCCCGCTCTTTGACAGCTTTTGCCATCGCATCCTGCAGTTGCTGTTCCATGCGCTGTTGATTGCGCACCATCTCCCGGCTGGCGCTGGCCATGTTGTCGAAGGTTTGTTGCATGTCGGCGAGCTGGTCTTGCGCAACCTGGTCACGGGCACCCTGCAGCTGACGGCTGGCTTCCTCGGCAGCACGCTGCATTTCTTCAGGACTCAGGTTGCCCTGCATGCCTTGCTGAGCCTGATCCATCGCGCGCAAGGCGCTCTGCATGCGGCGCTCAAGTTCACTCTGCGCAACCTGCTGGCCTTGTTGCTGCCCGCCACCCTGTTCTCCACTTGCCTGCTGCTGGCCGCCGCTTTGTCCGCCCTGGCCGGGCTGACCGCTTTGCTGCCCTTGTTGGCCCTGCTGTCCCTGTTGCCCTTGTTGTCCGGGAGAATTCTGCGCCTGCTGTTGTTGACCTTGCTGC
>JAZKEH010000641.1:7770-9690 GCA_040387155.1 Pseudomonadota bacterium
ATTTTTGAGCCAAAAATCTCGTGTCCGTGGTTCACCTTGCTGGTTCTGTTGCTGATCGCGTGTCAGCTGTTGCAACTGTTCCTGCAATTGCTCGGCTTCGCGTCGCAACATTTCCTGCTGATAACGCTGGGCGTCAGTAAGCTGTTGTTGGTTACGCAGATTATTGGCGAGCTGTTCCTGTCGTTTCGCCAATTCATCCAACTGCTTCATGATGTCTTCCGCTTCTTCCTGCTGTTGCTGCGGACTTACATTGTTGCCGGTTTCGTACTGGTTCAACGACAAATCCATTTCCAGTTCGAACATTTCAGCCAGATCCTGGCCGGAGCGTCCGCCACCACCGCCACCACCACCTTGCTGTTGCTGCACGGTAATGTCGTTGAATACGGCTTCTGCGCGCAGCAGATGCTGTAAGGCCTCTTGCGCCGGCTTTATCGCATCGTTGAGTTCAGTGACGGCGAGATGTTCGGAAGCTGGCGCCATGCTCTGCACAGCTCTGTCCATGTTGCCAACGAAATCGCGAATCTGCTCATCATTGTCGAGACCGCGTGCTCGCGCGCGATCAGCCAGGGTTTTGGCTTGTTCGGCCAACGTGTTCTGCAGATCGGACAACAGTTTGGAATTGATTTCGATCTGGCCGCCTTCGCCACCTTCCGCCTGTTCGCGAATCAGGTTCCAGGTCGACACGATGATCTGGCGCTGGCGCTGCGAAATTTCATCCTGCTGAGCGCCACCACCACCGCCTCCGCCACCACCGCCCGACAACTGCGATTGCGAGTAGCGTCGGTTGTAGGGTTGGATCTGGATGAAAAACATGTCAGTGCGAATGGTCTGGCTGCGATCTGATGCTTCGGCGTAATAGGAAATCAAATCGCCGGGTTGCAACGGAACCTGTTCGACAGGTGGTGCGGCACTCTCATCAGTGGGCTCAGCAGGTTCTGCTTCATCACTCAGTACAACATTGAACTGCCCAACGTTGGTGGTAACTTCCTGTGTTGGAGCAGTTCGCATCTCTTCCAGCATGAACATGTGGTCGACCGTCACCTCACGTGTGGGTTCCTTCAGCAAATCCACTTTCTGGAACTCGCTGCCGTTCACCGAATACTGCAAGGCCAGCGTTTGCAGGCCATAGTCATCCTTGGCTTCAATACGCGTCAGCACTTCTTCAATGCTGCTGGCGTTGTAATCACCACCCGGCCTGGAGATTTCCAGCTCAGGTTTGCCGTCTTCCGTGAGACGAATAAAGTAATCGTCGGACAGGCGTACCTGTTCGCCGCCAACAACAGCCGCAATGTAGTACTCGCCTTCAGTGGTGACAGTAAATTCGCTGCTGCCTTCGTTGCCATTCAGCGTGAGAGTCTGGTCTACGCTATTGAGTACCAACTGGCCTTCGCTGAGCGGTGCGGTCGTTGTGACTTTCAAACCAATGCGGGTATCAGGCAGCGCGTCGACGTCGCCATCGTTTGACACTTCCGGCTCACGCGCCGTCCAGTCAGGAAAGTTGTAAGTCAGTTCAAGTTTCTCAATGCCGGGTACATCAACAACGCTGACACCAAATTCCGGACTACGCAGCCCGGTCGAGCTGATGTAGTAGCGCGTATCCTGTTGCAGCGAAAAGAACGTGAACTCGAAACCGAGCGGACTCTCCGCCATACCAACTTCCTGCCACTGGCCGTTGGTATCGAGAATATGAATCTCAGCTTCATCCGGATCGAAGCCGGACATCACCGCCGTCACACGCAAGTTGGTGCCGCGACGCACACTCTGATCGCCAGGCGTTACCGCGATCGATTGCGGCGGCAACAGATCATTGAAAGCCCAACCCGCCAGTAGGTTGCGCAAGGAATAATTGAGGAAGCCGGGACCCGCGATCAACAAATAGAGCAGTAGCAATATCGTTGCAGCGAACACGCCACCCGCAAG
>JAZKEH010000642.1:0-5224 GCA_040387155.1 Pseudomonadota bacterium
CAATGCTGCAATCGGCGAGAGTGAATGATCAAGCTGACGGCCGCCGTGGTTCGACAGCATCAGGCCGGTGGCGCCAAGATCGACTGCGCGCTTCGCATCGTCGGCTGCCACCAGTCCTTTCACGAGAAACGGGCCGCCCCACTCCTGGATCATCCACGCCAGATCATCGTAGGTAACGGCGGGGTCCAACTGACTGGCGGCGTAGTGCCCCAGCGCAGTGGCGCTGTTCACTCCCGCGCCAGCCTTGTTGACGACATTGGCCAGCGTGAGGCGCGGCTTCGTCAACATATGCCACCACCATGCCGGGTGCAGCGCCATGTCGAACAGGGATGACGCGGTGAAGCGGGGCGGCACGGTGAAGCCGTTGCGCAGGTCGCGCTCGCGGTTGCCAGCGGTTTGCACGTCCACTGTCAGTATCAGAGCCTGATAGCCACTGGCCTTGCAGCGTGCAATGAATTCGCGGACCACACCGCGATCCTTCCACACGTAAATCTGGAACCACTTGGTCGCTGGCGAATGCGCCGCTACTGCTTCGATGTTGTAGGTCGACATCGACGACAGCGAGTAGATGAGGCCTTTGTCCGCTGCCACCCGTGATACGGCGAGCTCACCTTCGTGATGAAAAAGCCGGCTGCCGCCGGTGGGGGACAGTACCAGCGGCAGTGAGGAATCGACCCCCTGGATGCGTGTTGCAAGGTTGACGTTGCTGACGTCCGTCAGTGTGCGCGGCACCAGTGAATAGCGGTTGAAATCGCTGCTGTTGCGCTGCATTGTCACTTCGTCTTCGGCGCCGCCGTCGATGTAGTCGAACATTACCTTGGGCAGTTTGCGCTGTGCTAAGCTGCGGAGGTCGGCGATGGAGTGGCAGGCTTGCAAATTCAAGCAGTAAATCCTTGGGTTGTTTTTGTATCGGAAGGGAAATGCGCTAAACCACACGGGCAAATTTGAAGATAAATTAGCCCTGTCAGGTATACAAGAAGCGTTTGCGTGATTGATTTTTTTGCAAGAAAGATTGACGCACTGAGAGCCGCCCGGGCTGCTGAAAAGAAAGCCACCGTTGCTGTCACCGACGAACACGTGGAATTGCGCGGCATTGTTGCCAGCCTCGCCGAAGTGGAATGGCTGCTGCTGATTCTCGTGATGCTCTACTACGTGGCACCGGGCACCTCCACGCTGGAGCCGGCCGGCATGGTTGCCTCGATGATCGCCTTTGCGGTGTTTGTCATCGGCTTCAACTACCTCGCGCGTGACCGCGGCACCCTGCGTTGGCGGGTCGCCATTTCCACGTGGGTGATGATCGCCTTTATCAGCTGGGTCATCTGGAACACGGGTGGCATGCAAAGCCCACTGTTCAACCTCTACCTGCTCGTCATCATTCTCAGTGCGATGACACTTGGCAAACTGACGACGATGCTGGAAATAGCGCTGATGGGCGCGGCCTATATCTATGTGGCGATGCACAGCACGGGTGAGTTCTCGCTGATGGAATTCAGCCGGCTGATGATTTTCTTCGCGCCTTTCCTGCTGGTGGCGTGGGTGACAGCGCTGTTGGCTGGCGACATTCAGGCCGGCGGTCTGGCATTCAAGTCGCTGGCCCATACCGATGAGATGACCGGTTTGCTGAACAAGCGTTCGCTGAATGTAGAGCTGGAAAAGGCGATACAAACTGCCGCCGAGCGCAAGAGCCCGCTGACAGTCATGATGCTGGATGCTGATAACCTGAAACATACCAATGACACCTTTGGCCATGATGCCGGCGACCAGTTGATTACCCATGTGGCTTCTGTGTTGAAAGGATCGTTACGTGCCAGTGACATTGTCTGTCGTTACGGCGGTGATGAGTTCGTTGCCGTGCTGCCGCAGATGGGCTTGGCGAAGGCGCTGGAGATCAGCGAACGCATTCGCAAGGCAGTGGCGTTGTCGCCGTTCCAGAGTCGAGAACAGGCCTTATCGACATCGGTCAGCGTTGGCTTTTCGACCTGGCCGGATCATACAAAGGACCTGACGCAATTGATGGTGCTGGCCGATGCCAGCCTGTATGAGAGCAAGCGCAAAGGGCGCAACCAGGTAACCAACGCCGGGCAGCTCTGAGGTACACTGGGGCCATGAAATCCATCGATACACTTCTGCCCAAGGCCAGTAATCCGAAGGCCATGACAACAGCGAAACCCGCTGCCAGTGCGGCAGCCGGGCGTGACCATATCGACGCTATCAATCAGCTGTTTGCCGAGTTTGAACTTGCCTATCACAACCAGTTTCACAAGGCGTTTGCTGCGGAGGGCAGTCTCGCGTTGGCCAAGAAATATTGGCTGTCGTCGCTGGCGGACTTTCCGCCTGAAGTGATTCGGCGTGCGGTGCGGCATGTTGTGCAATCGCAGCAGTATTTGCCGACGCTGGCGGCAATGATCGCAGCCTGTGAAGACGGTGCCAGCCTGTTTGGACTACCCACGGCCGAAGCCGCCTATCGTGAAGCGTGTCTGGCGCCCGAGCCAAAGGCGGAGCAGCAATGGTCGCATCCCGCGGTTTATTACGCCGCGCAGGCTACCGGCTGGTTTGCACTGGCCAATGAAATTCAGAGTGCTGTGTTGCCGCAGTTTGAATACCACTACACACAGCTATGTCGGCGGGTGTTGCGCGGCGAAGCGCTGGAATTGCCGACATTGAAAGCGTTGCCGGCCACTGTCGCTGCCCCGCTCAGCGTGGAAGACAATCGCAAGCGGCTGCAAGCGCTGCGCGCCAAACTGGATTTGTAAGCCCCCGACAGAGTGAAGCGGTTATGGCTGGTCCCATCGATACCAATTACGGTTCCGACCAGCACGGCCTGATCTGGGGTTATCGCTTCTCTCCGGGACGTCCGGTGGAAGCCATTACGGCGGATACCTATGTGGCGGCGATGGCTGCGCAGATTCCCAATAGCGCCGACTTCTTTTGGCTGCATCTGTCACTGGCCAACACCTCGTCGGAAAACTGGCTGCGGCAGAATGTGAAGTTGCCGCCGGCCTTTTTCAGTTCGCTGCGCTCGGAAGAAACTTCCACCCGTCTTGAGTCTGATGACGACATGCTGGTGGCTGTCATTCATGACGTGTTGTTTGAATCGAGTTATGAAACATCGGCGGTGGGCAGCACGTGTGTCTGTATCGGGCCGCAGTTGCTGTTGAGTGCGCGCTTGCGCCCGCTGCGCTCGGTCGACAAGTTGCGCGAAGCGGTCCGCGCGGGGCATGTGTTCAATTCTCCGGTAGACTTGTTGGCGCATTTGCTGCGCGAACAGGCGAATGTGCTGTCCGACATTCTGCGGCGTTCGACCACGCGCGTGGACCAGATTGAAGATCGCTTCCTGGCCAATCGCAGTTCCACGACACGTGCTGAGCTTGGTGCACTGCGACGATCGTTGGTGCGGCTGCAGCGCCTGTTGGCGCCTGAGCCGGCAGCCTTTTTCCGCTTGTTGAACCGACCGCTCGATTGGATCAGCACGGACGACTTGCAGGAATTGCAGCAAGCGGCCGAAGAATTTTCGGCGGCCCTCACGGATTCGATCTCACTGGTGGAGCGCGTGAAGCTCATCCAGGAAGAGCTCGCCGCACTCAACAACGAGCAGACCGGCCGCACGTTGTTCGTACTGACCGTCGTAACGGTGCTTGCCCTTCCAATCAACTTGATCGCCGGCCTGTTCGGCATGAACGTTGGCGGCATTCCGCTCTCGACCAGCGATCACGGCTTCGTCGTGATTATTGTCGGCCTGATCATTCTGACCGCCGTCCTCGGCTGGCTCGCCCTCGGCCGCAAACGCGATTGACCCTCTCGATGAATAAATAGGTGTCAGAGTCATATTTCTTAGGCGAAATAGGTGTCAGACACCTATTTGCAACCAGAAATATGACTCTGACACCTATTTCGAGACGGAATTAGGTGCCAGACACCTATTTGGTGCCAAGGCTGGTTTGGGGTCTTAACAGCCCTTTAAAGTTCAGGTGATACGGTGTGGGTATCTCGTCTACGGGGATTCTCATGCGTGCCGTCTTTTCGCTGTTTCTGCTTGCCATGTCCGCGGCTGTCATCGCTGCCGAAGCGCCAACCAAACTTGTCATCGCCCATCGTGGTGCCAGCGGCTATTTGCCTGAGCACACGCTGGAATCCAAGGTGCTGGCCTATGCACAAGGTGCTGACTACATCGAGCAGGATGTAGTCATGACGAAGGATGACCAGTTGGTTGTCATCCATGATCTGACACTGGAACGCACAACGGATGTGGCTGCGCGTTTTCCGGGTCGCGCCAGTGAAGATGGCAGTTACTACGTCATCGACTTTACGTTGGAGGAGCTGCGCGAACTGCACGTCGGTGAAGGCAGCACTGCAGGCGTTGCACAATTTTCTGCGCGTTTCCCGCCCGGCAAATCACGTTTCGGCATCCACACCCTGCAGGAAGAACTGGAACTGATCGCCGGCCTCGAAAAGAGCCATGGTCGCCGCGTAGGCATCTATCCCGAACTGAAGTCGCCGTGGTTTCATCACCAGCGCGGCAAGGATCTCGCCACTGCTGTGCTGCGTGTGCTGAAGGAATACGGCTATGCGACGACGGATGCGCCGGTTTACGTACAGTCGTTCGACTACAACGAACTGGTGCGTGTGCATGACGAAGTGCTGCCCGCGCTCGACATGAATGTAAAGCTGGTGCAGTTGATTGCTGAAAATGAGTGGCAGGAAACCTTGGCGAAGAATAACGATGGCAGCTGGTCGCCCTATGATTACCAGTGGATGCACACTGCTGACGGACTGAAGAAGCTGGCAACGATCGTCGATGGTATCGGTCCGTCGTACTCCATGCTGGTGAAGGTCGATCACGAGTCTACCGCCGTCGATATCTTGCCGATGACTGCCGCCGCGCATGCTGCCGGTTTGCAAATTCATCCCTATCCCTTTCGACGGGATGAAGGCCAGCTGCCTGCCTACGTCGATAGCTTCGATGGCTTGCTCGAGTATTTTCTCTTTACCGTGGGAGTAGACGGTGTGTTCACCGACTTCCCTGATCTTGCTGTGAAGTATCTGCAGGCTCGGTAGGGGCACGCCTGGGAGTGCCCCTACGCAGCTTCCACTCAGATCAGTTTCTTGTACTTGATACGCGTCGGGCCAACGTCGCCTTTGCGCTTTTTGCGGTCTTCTTCGTAGTCGGTGTAGTTGCCGGGATGGAATACCACTTCGGTGTCGCCTTCGAAGGCGAGAATGTGGG
>JAZKEH010000643.1:0-1943 GCA_040387155.1 Pseudomonadota bacterium
CCCCGCGCTGTGTCGATTGGAAGAAACAGACTCTGCATATCCGGCTTGGCACCACCTGCAAGCAGCAGAGCGACTGCTTCCGTGTGGCCTTCTGTCGCCGCCCACATCAACGCAGTGGTCCCGCTCCATGTTTCAACAGCATTCACATCTGCATTGGCATCAAGCAACACCTTGATGGCGGCAGGGATGCCGGTACGCGCTGCCATCATCAGCGCAGTGTCATTGGTGGCAGACAACGGCTGGTTGGGATTGGCGCCGGCTTTCAGCAACAGTGTCAACATTTCTGCATTGCCATTGATGGCAGCAAGTTGCAAAGGCGACGCGCCAGTGCGATTGCCTATCGCCGGATCAGCATCTGCCTCAATCAATACGCGCGCCAGCGCCACATCATCCCATTGCACGGCCCACAGCAAGGCAGTGGCGCCGTCGACCTGCTGCTCGTTAACTGCGGCGCCATTCTTCAACAAGGACTGCACACGTTCCACGTCCTGCTGTTTGGCAGCATCAGCAAGCTCGGCGGCGAGCAGCGTTTGCGTCATTGCAGCAAAGGCGATTGTGAAAAATGTCCTGCGGAAATGACCAGGCATTGTTGGGCTCCCCATGCAATTTGTTCGTGTTGTATTTTTGTTTTCTACAATTTATTACAACTTCACGTCACCGCGAGAGTGACTGTGAGACATGGCTCTAGCATGCGCCTGCTCATGCTGAGTGTTCAAGATATGCTATGAATTTCCACATTCGCGCTTTGACAGTGTCAGGGGCGGGGCATAGCATCCGGTCAAGTTCATCGCACACAGTGTGGTGGAAAAAAAGTACAAGAAAAAAATAAAAAGAAAATCTGAAAAAGATGGCGGGCATGCACATAAAGGCGTGCCTGTATGGTTTTAAAGGGGAAGGTAATGGCTGTAGAAGTGTCCGGAATCAGCTGTCTCGCCGCACTGCGTGCAGCAAGAGGCTTAGTGCTGCGAACGCCGCCAATTGATGCTCTGGTCGCGGCGCTCATTGCTTCCTTTGTAGCGTCGTCCTCCGTCGCCCAGGCTCCCGCGCAATTCCCGGCCGTACAACGTCAACAACTCAAACAGTACTGCGTCGAGTGCCATAACTCCGACGACTATGCTGGCAGTCTTGACCTGAGTCTTTTGGTAGATGACGACATCACAGCGCATGGCGAGGTTTGGGAGAAGGTCGTTCGCAAACTGCGCGCCGGCATGATGCCGCCGCCAGGGCAGCCGCGCCCTGAGCCCGCCGTGTATCAACAGTTCACCGAAAGTCTTGAGCAGACCATCGATAGCCACAGTTCCATCGACCCTGGCAGCATCATGCTGCATCGTCTCAACCGTGTTGAATACTCCAATGCAATCCGCGACCTGTTGGCGCTGGACATTGACGCCGCTGCGTTGTTGCCCGCAGATACTTCAGCACGCGGCTTCGACAATATCGCCGGCTCGTTGACGATTTCACCTACCTTGCTTGAAGCCTACGCCACCGCCGCCGCGCGCATTTCCCGCATGGCAGTGGGCTTCTGGACATCGCCGACAGAAATGACCTACATCGCCAATGGCGATACCTCGCAGAACCAGCATCTGGAAGATCTGCCGCTCGGTACGCGTGGCGGCTTTGCCGTGCATCACAATTTTCCGGCCGATGGCGACTACCAGTTTCACATGCAGAACTTCGGTGTCGGCAACTTCCTGCCTGGTCAACAACTCGAACTCAGTATTGATGGTGAACGCATCCAGTTGTTCGATTACACCGGTGTTGGTCTCAACGTTGGCATGGGTGGCGATCGGGACGGTGCGCTGGAAGTGACTGCCCATGTCAAAGCGGGCAACCACCTTGTTGGCGCTACTTTCATTGCTACGGGCTACCGCCCGCAGCTGAACATGATCAAGGAGTTTGATCGCAAGTCCATCGAGAACGAGCCACTGCCACAGCTGCAGTAC
>JAZKEH010000644.1:0-355 GCA_040387155.1 Pseudomonadota bacterium
AGGTAGCGATTTCCCACCAGCCTTGTTCCTTGTCGGCTTCGCCCAGCATGCCGAACTCGATGCCACGCGCAAACGCTTCGTTACCGCCGGCAGAGATCGTTACCGTCACATCGTTTTGCAGGCGATCGTTGAGCTGACCATGCGTGAGTCCGGCAGCGCCAATACTGTCGAGCCAGCGGCGTACGCCGGCGGGACCGCGCCAGATGCCTTGCCCACTGATTTCCACAACACCGTCCTGCGCGAACAGATCGACAACGTCGTCCCACAGCTTGCGTTCTGCGTAGTAGCCATAGGCCGATTGCAGATTACGGATGCGATCTTCGTCATTTAATGTGTCGATACGTGTTTGCAATTC
>JAZKEH010000644.1:365-1620 GCA_040387155.1 Pseudomonadota bacterium
TTTCGGCACCACTGGCACATCACCACCACCCCAGTTGATCCAACCTTCTGCATACGGTCCGTCGTACTGCGGAAAGTAGCGCACTGTCGCAATCTTCCACACACCGCTTTCGCGTTTGTAATCGTTCTCGAACACGCCGCCTTCGATGCGCGCTTCGCCGGCATGGCCGTGGAAGATAATGGCTTGCCAGCGTACTTGCGCAGTTTCGCCATCTTGCGAAAGATTGATGACGGGGGCGTCGATCATCATGCTGGAGAGACCGTCTGCCTTCACGCCTTCATAGCCGCCACCGTAGCGATTGCGCAGGAAGTCGGCGATGGCAGCGGGACCTTGTGTGGTTTGCGCGGGTTTGATCAAGCCGTCGAATACAAAGCTGCCATCGGCAGTGAACAGGGCGCCGACTTCATTCCACAACCCGTACTGCGCGTACTGGGCGTAGCTGCTCTGCAGCGTCTTGACCGCACGCACGCTCTCGGTGCGATCAACGTCGCGCGCCAGCTCATCAAGGGAAGGTTGGGCAATGGTGGTTGTCGGCAGCATGCAGCTGGAGAACAGCACCCATGCAAGCGATAGAATAGTTGTGCGGTATGACATTTGATTTCCCTCTGCTAACGCATCAGCCTTTTTGTATCGGCGATTCTGCCATGGGAAGATGAGCGCAATGAAGGAAACTGCATGCAAAGAGCGCGAGTGCACCCATGAATGCTGAGAAGCTTGAACTGCTGGTAACCCGGGAGATGCCCTTTGGCAAATACAAGGGACGCCTGCTTGCCGACTTGCCGGGCAATTACCTGAACTGGTTTGCCAAGGTGGGCTTTCCACCGGGCGAACTGGGCGCGTTACTGGCGCTGATGCACGAGATCGACCATAACGGCCTGTCTGAGCTGTTGATACCGCTGCGGGCGAAGCACCGGCCACGCGCGTACTGAATCATCTGTTTACGGCCACCGCAGTGGCGGGAAAAAATCGCCGGACGTGTGCGCACGTCCGGCAATCCTGACTTTTACTGTACTGGCTTGACCACTATGGCGCTGTCGAGTGCGACCATGGTCTGGGCGAGTGCCCTGCCATTCAACCTGGCACCGGTCTGCATCGTGATTGCTGTTTGCGACAGGATGTTGCCTTCCAGATGCGCACCGGCACCGATGACAACCTGCCCTGCTACCTGCCAGAAAATATTCTTCGCCAGGGCGCCATCTGC
This sequence comes from Pseudomonadota bacterium, assembly GCA_040387155.1. Taxonomy (GTDB): domain Bacteria; phylum Pseudomonadota; class Gammaproteobacteria; order Pseudomonadales; family Pseudohongiellaceae; genus CAILUG01. The sequence goes on from JAZKEH010000644.1 coordinate 1,567, forward strand.
CAATGTCAGGCGCTTGCTGGCACTGACGATCAGATCGCCTGATATCTGGAATAT
>JAZKEH010000645.1:0-1752 GCA_040387155.1 Pseudomonadota bacterium
ATATCGGCACGCTTGATGGCTACCTCGTTGCCATTGATGCGAAGACCGGCCAGGAAGCCTGGCGCAAACTGACGGTTGATGCTGACAAGCAGTACACCGTTACCAGTGCACCGCGCGTGATCAAGGACCAGGTTGTCATCGGCAACTCGGGCAGTGAATTCGGCGTGCGTGGCTATCTCGGCGCGTACGATGCGCGCACGGGTGAAGACAAGTGGCGCGTCTACACCGTGCCCGGCAATCCGGAGCTCGGTTTTGAAAATCCGCAGATGGAAATGGCCGCCAAAACCTGGAGCGGCAACTGGTGGGAGCTTGGCGGAGGCGGCACCGTATGGGATGCCATCGTCTATGATGAAGTCGACAACCTCGTAATCTTCGGCACTGGCAACGGCACCCCCTGGGATCAACGCGTGCGGGATCCGAACGGCGGCGACAATCTCTTTGTAGCCTCCATCCTTGCTGTGAATGCCGATAGCGGCGAATACGCATGGCACTACCAGACGACGCCTGGCGACACCTGGGACTACGACGCCATGTCGCCAATGATGTTGCTTGATCTGAACTTCAACGGCGAGCTGCGTCACACTGTGGTGCAAGCCAACAAGAACGGCATGTTCTACGTGCTTGATGCCGGCACTGGCGAATTGCTGAAAGCCGATGCCTTCACTGAAGTGAACTGGAACAAGGGCGTCGACATGGTGACGGGCCGTCCGATCGAAGTGCCGGAAGCCCGCTACAGCCGCGATGAAATCTATAACCTGGCGCCCGGCGTGCAAGGTGGCCATGGCTGGCATGCCAATGCCTATAACCCTGACACAGGTCTGGTGTACATCGCGGCACAGCGTGCCTACTTCGTCATGCGCACTGCCGAGAATTTCGTACCGAATCCACAAGGTACCAACCTCGGCATCGACATGGGTGCCAGCTTTGTCTATCTGCGCGATAACCCGGACGCTCCACGTGAATTTGTTGGTTACGTCTCGGCATGGGATCCGGTAGCAGGCAAGGAAGTATGGCGCAGCGAAGAAAACCAGGGCCCAACCGGCTCAGTGCTTTCTACTGCCGGTGGTCTGGTATTCAGCGGTGGTGGCAACAACACCGGCGAATTCCGCGCCTACAACACAGAAACCGGCGAGAAGGTGTGGTCGTTCGACACGCAGACCGGCATGGTGGCGGCACCGATCACGTTTGAACTGGACGGCAAGCAGTACGTTGCCGCCAGCGTCGGCATCAACGCTGCCGGCAACTACTACGCGCCGAACTACTCGCGCCTGCTGGTGTTTGCATTGGATGGCAAGGCCGTATTGCCAGAGGCCGTCACCTTCCAGGCACCGCAGCTGAATCCGCCTGCCCTGACCGCCAGCGCAGAAATGGTTGCAGCGGGTGCCGAGCACTACAACCAGACCTGTGCGATCTGTCACGGCAATGGTGGTGCGGCACGTGGTGCCAACTTCCCCAACCTGCTAGTAAGCCCGATGCTGCATTCGCAGGAAGGCTTTGACTCCATCGTGCTTGGTGGTGCCCGCCAGGAGCGCGGCATGGTCAGCTTTGCTGATCGTCTGCAGCCTGCCGACACTGCCGAGATCCTCGCGTACCTCGTGTCGCGCGCCAACGAACAGTTGGCTGTACAACAGGCAGCACCGCCGGCGCCCGCACCGGAGCCTGCTGAACAGGTGCATGAGGAAACGGAAGACGCCTCTGACAATTGATAGTCGATAGTCAGTAACAGTACTCACAAGGCCATCACAGCACCGT
>JAZKEH010000645.1:1762-22795 GCA_040387155.1 Pseudomonadota bacterium
TAAGGCATGAGGAAAGACATGGAAACAACCAACAAGACTGCAGTGGTGACCGGTGCAAGCAGTGGCATCGGCAGGGCTGTTGCCATTGGTCTGCTGCGGGCGGGCTGGAACACAGTATTCATCAGCAGACGGCTGGAGACTCTCACCGATGCCATTGCAATCGCTGGCAAGACAGAAGCTGAAGCAATGGCGCTCACCTGTGATGTAAGCAAGGCCGAAGAGGTCGATGCAGCCTTCCGGCAAATACAGGCCCGCTTTGGTCGCATTGATCTGCTGTTCAACAATGCCGGTATCAGTGGCCCTGCCGGGACCATCGATGAAATTCCTGTTGCCGGATGGGATCAGACGGTGGCCGTCAATCTGAACGGTGCCTTCCTGTGCGCACGCGCTGCCTTTGCCTGCATGCGCCAGCAACAACCACAGGGCGGCCGCATCATCAACAATGGCTCCATTGCCGCGTACTCGCCCAGACCGCACACAACGCCGTATGCTGTGACAAAACATGCGATCACCGGCCTTACCAAGTGTCTGTCGCTTGATGGGCGCGACTTCAATATAGCGTGTGGCCAGATCGACATCGGCAACGTGCTGACTGACATGACGGTGCCGATGACCAAGGGCATGCTGCAGGCCAATGGCGAACGCAAAGCGGAACCCGTGTTCGATCTTGCCCATGTTGTCGAAGCCGTGCTCTACATGGCGTCGTTGCCACCAGCGGCCAATGTCCAATTCATGACGGTCATGGCGACCAAAATGCCGTTTATCGGGCGTGGCTGAATGCAGTAGTCTTGCCGGAACGCGACAACAGGACAGTCGGCGACAGGATGTCTCTAACAGAAAAACAAAACACTGCCTGATTCACGTGCCATGAGACAACTGCGATGAAACGCTCCCCACCTTGCTGTAACTCCACTGTCGCATCCTTGCTGCTGTCACTACTGCTGAGCACTTCAGGTCAGGCAGCCGATGCTGAGCTGTCCACGCTGTCTGCCATCGGGTCCGATGGCAAAGCGTCTACTGCCGCTTTTGCTGCCGGTATGTCACTCGACAATGGCGGGAGCTATCGCAGCGCCGCTACCAGTGGCGACACCGCCGTCATTACTGGCCGGATCACGCCTGCGACGACTGACGTTGGCAAGAAGGCTGATCTGTATGCACTGGTAAATGTGGAAGGCGCTTTCTACATGCGAACTACTGCGGGCGGTTATCAGCCATGGGCTGGTGGTATCGCCACGCTCGTCCCCGTGCAGAAAGACGTCACTCTCGCAAGTACACAGTCGGTGGAAGTATTTCGCGGGAAACTTGCACTGAGTGGGGTTGTTCAGGTGTACCTGGGTTACAAGCCAGCGGGCAGTACGGCCGTCATCTACACACTGAATCCACTGCGGCTGGAGGTGCAGGCAAGCACCTCACCGGCGCTGAACCCCGGAGTGCTGACGACAACCCAGGCCAAGTCCACGTTTCCCTCCGCTACCAAAGCCATTACTCCAGCCTGGCAGATCGTCAGCGTGAACGGTTCCTATTTCAATAGCGACATCGTGTTGGGTTTCGAGAATGGCAGTGTGTCCGATGATGGCAACAAAGTGGTGTTTTCCTCCTGGAGTGCGCATGGCTTTGGTTTGGGGACACGCAGCTGTAGTTTTGACTGGATTTATGTACGCGACATCGCCAAACAAACCCTGTCGGTTGCGGCCTATGACCTGGCTGGCAAAATTCTCTGTGGCTATGAATCAGCGCCGCAAATCAGTGGCAACGGCAATTACGTGGTTTACAGCGGCAGCCAGAAGCCATACTCGCACAGCACTCTGAGCATGCAGGGCTTCTATCGCTCGGCGATTGGCAGTAGTGGATATGACCCGGTCAACGCCAAGGGCCTGGAATTTTCCTTTGAACAAAACGGCTCGCTGAAACTGGGCACCATCCTCAAGGGCGAAGCGCACCGCTTCGCGGTGGATACCGATGGCAACTCGATTGCCTTTTCAATGAAATATCTCGAGAACGTCACCGAAGTGCCGCGCCAGTACAACGCGACCCTGTTTGCCCGCGCCATGCTGCGCACGGACAAAGGTGCACTGACTGTCGGCAACCAGGACTACACTCTGAACCACGGCACGGCGGTCGGCAGTGGTCCCTCGCTGTACTTCGATGTCAGCGACAACGGCACCGTGGTCATCTACAACGAAGTCATCGGTGGCAAGGCACGCTTCCGTGGCTGGGACATGCTCGCTCGCCAGGATCTCGGCATGCTGTTCAATGATCAGGTGACAAAAGAGCCCGATGTCAGCCCCGGTGTTTGTGGCATCTCGGCCGATGGACGCTATGTGCTGGTTGACCACACGTATTCGGTACCGCTGGATCCCGCCCGCGCGACGACATCCTATGCAAAACTGACCTCTGGTCAGTTGTCACGCTACGACCGGCTCAAGAAGGAGTTTCTCTACGTCGCGGTTTCCGAAGAGGAAAGTCGCAGCATCGACGCCGGTTGCGACTGGTTCACCAATGGCGACGACTCGCGTCAGCTGAGCAAGGATGCCAATCGCGTGTTCTGGGATTCCGGCGGCTATTTCTTCATTCGCGATATTGCGGCTGGCAAGACCATCAAGATCAAGCAGGCGTCAACGATTTACCAGTGGGTGCCGAGCGGCGATGGTCGCTACATTGTCTTTTCGTCAGACAAGTCTCCCGACGGCACGCAATACAAAAACTCCTATGGTTCCAACATGCCAGAGATTTATCGCTACGGGCCGATAGAAGCAGCTGACTTTGGTTCAAGCTTCAGCTTGCGGAGTTTTGAAGACAAGTTGGTAGCCAAGTAGTACTTTGTACTCATGAAGAATGAGTACGGAAAAATTGCATTGCTGATACTGGTGGCGCCGCTGTTGGCACCGGTCGGCAGTCATGCGCAGGCCTTGCCAGCCGTGGAGTCTGCCGGACAAAGCGGGGTGAGCCCTGCCGAGGTGACAGAATCGTCGCTGCAGGATGCGAGTCCCGAAGAGTTGTTGAAGCGAGAACTGCGCGATGTCGTCACCTCCTGGGCCAGCGCCTGGCAATCACAGCTCGATGATGTATATCTGCTCCACTATCACCCGGATTACAAACCCGAAGGTTTCAATTCCCCCACGGAGTGGCGTGCTGCACGACGCACGCGTCTCAAGGATCCAGCCAATATCCGCATCAACCTGCGTGAATTTGAGGTTATTGCCACCCGCGATAACAGCCGTGCATTGGTGCGTTTCTGGCTGTTTTACAGTCGTCCGGGCTATGCCGACCAGACCCGCAAGGAGATGGAGCTGCGCAAGTTTGGCCAGATATGGCTGATTGCCAGCGAGCGCAATCTCGAAGTCACCAAACTGGCGCCACCCTGACCATCACCGGATAAATTTTCTGTCTTCCTCGACTGCCGACCGCCACATCTTCTATGCCTTTCTCGCCCTGCTGTGCTGGGCGCCATTGCCCTTTGGCTCCAACCGGCCGTGGGGAGCGTCGTTGTTGTTCCTGGGCGTCGCTGTGCTGTTGGGGGCTTGGCTGCTGTTGTTCATGACGGGGCGAATCAGGGTGGCTCCCCAATTCTGGCTGAGGTTGCGCTGGCCACTCGTTATGCTGGTGCTGGTCCAGCTCTGGGTCTTCCTGCAAACGTTACCGTTGCCACGTAGCTGGGTTATGGCGTTGTCACCACACGCAGCAGGGCTGCATTTGCCCGCCGAGCGCATTCCATTGTCACTCGACGCAGAAATTACCCGCTTCCACCTGTTGCAGGGACTGACGTACACCTTCGGATTCTTTCTCTGCGCCATGCTGGTGAACCAGCGCGAGAGGATCGAAAAATTGCTGTGGACCTTGGTCCTCAGCGGAGCGTTCCAGTCCATTTACGGCAGCCTGATGGTGTTGAGCGGAATAGAGTACGGCTTCTTTGTCGAGAAATACGTCGGACAAGGGCTTGCCACAGGCACCTTCGTCAATCGAAACCATTTTGCCGGTTATCTCGTAATGTCATTGGCGGCCGGGATTGGCTTGCTGGTTTCTCGTCTGGGCGGTGACAGGCCCACCTCGACGCGAGAGCGTTTGCGTGCCTGGGTTGCCTTGCTGTTGAGTACCAAGTTCCTGTTGCGGCTGTTGCTGGCTGTCATGGTGATCGGCCTGGTGTTGTCGCGTTCGCGCATGGGGAATCTTTCCTTTTTTGTCTCTCTGAGCATTGCGGGCGGTATTTTGCTGGCGAGTTCCGGCCGCGGCGTTTCGGGGCGGGTAGGATTTTTGCTGACGAGTCTGTTGTTGGTGGATTTGTTCATCGTCGGGCGCTGGTTCGGCGCAGAGGAAGTGGCGGAAAGATTGCTGGAAACGTCCACTGCCACGGAATCGCGGGATGAAGTCAGTGTCTTCAGTCTGGACATTCTCAGGGACTATCCATTGACTGGTTCGGGCGGTGGAACCTTCTACACGGTATTCCCGCATTACAGTCAGGTGGTTCTGCAGGGCGATTATTACGTTCACGCCCACAATGACTATCTGGAGCTGGCGGGTGATTTGGGAATTCCAGCATTTCTGCTGCTGGCCGGCTTTGTGCTTGGGACGCTCAGTCAAGCGTTTTTCAAGCAACATCAAAATGCTGGCAAGTTGCAGAAAGGCGTGGGATTTACCGTGCTTATGACGGTTGTCTGGCTCGCGATCCACTCCGCGGCGGACTTCAATCTTTATGTGCCGGCAAACGCTTTTACCTGCATGGTTTTGCTGGCTTTGGCATGGGGTGATAAGGGGTATGCAAGGGGAAAAACAGGAGAAATTCCCGGGAGTTACGTGAATGGATAACGTTAAAATGGCTCCGCGTCCAAACTCCCATACAAGTTCGATTTACTACTGGTTGGGTCTGCATGCAGTGCTTGTGAGTAACCAGTCTTTACAGGGTGTATTTCGACTTAGGTCCAATGTTCAAGTCAGCAAAATCAGTTTGGTGCATAGTAGTTCTGGCCGCGCCCCTTTACGGTCAAGAACAGGAAGAGCAGGCTACCGGCCTGAGCTTCACTGTCGCCAGCGAAATCAGCTATGACGACAACGTCCTCCGCCAGCCCGAGAACCAGATAGGCTCCCGTCTCTGGGTGCTCAATCCCCAATTGAGCTTCATCAAGGACAGTGCCCGCGACGCCTATTCTGTAACCTACAGCGCCAGGCACAACAACTATATCGACAGCCCAGCTGACACCTTTACCAGCCAGAATGCGGCGCTCAGTGCCGACAAAAATATCACAGAATCCAACAAGATAGGTGTGATTGCCCGTTACGATTATAACTACGAGCAACGTGGCACCGGGTTCAGTCAGGGGACAGGCGCGCTCAGTCTTGGCGGTCCGACACCGATGATAGTGAAAGAACTGACCGGGACTTACCAGCTTGGTTCGGATGAAGCCAAAATGCGACTGATTGGCACCGCTGGCCAACGTTCCACGGACCGGGATTCAGCATTGATCGTCAATGACTCCCGCGATTTCAAAGAAGAGATGCTCGGTGGCTCGGTGCTGTACCGGGTCGGCTCCCGCACCGACCTTGTCGCTGAATATCGTGAGCGCGACATTACCTATGAACGTGATCCGGTCGATTCTGCTGGCCGTTCAATCGCGCTCGACAGCACAGAGCGCCAGCATCTGGTGGGTCTCGATCTGGAAGCCACAGCCAAGACCACCGGCAAGTTGCGCGTAGGTACGGTTGAGCGCGATTTCCTCTGGGAAACGGCCCAGTGGGATGATGAGCCAATGCCTGTCGAGACTGCCGCCGATCCACAACTGGCGCCGGCACCAGTCAATTCAGGCCAGGATCTGTATTGGGAGCTCGCTGCCGTGTGGGCCCCACGCAGCTACTCGCGGTTTGAATTGACCACCCGTAGCACCACATCGGAAGCAATGGGTGTGGGCAGCTACGTCCGCAGCAAGGATTACCTGCTATCGTGGACCCACAACTGGAAATCCACCATCCAAAGCCGGCTGGACTTCACAGTAGGGCAGGATGTGTACAAGGATTCGGCAAGGGTGGATGACCGCAAATCGGCAAGCGTCTCCATGCAATATGAACTGGAGGAGTCGTTGAGGTTCGGATTCGGGTACCGTTACCAGCAAGTGGAGTCCAATGTTGCGAATGGGACTTTCGACAAATCGGTCTACTACATATTTGCAAACTACCGCCGTAATCAGGGAAAGTAGTCCCCGGTTTAATCGCAGGTCAGGAAGGCAGGGCAAATCATGAAAATGCTGATGGGTCGTTGGGTTTTGATTGGATTGCTACCGTGTTGGGCAACAGCGCTGCTGGCCCAGGACAATGCCGGTTACACGCTGGCGTTGGGTGACGTCATCAGTATCAATGTCTTTGATGAGCCGGATCTTTCCCAGGATCGGGTGTTGATAACCGATACCGGCAAGATTCCGTTTACCTTTCTCGGCGAAGTGCAGGCGACTGGCAGGACAGTGTTGCAGGTGCAGGAAGCCATCGCAGACGGTTTGAAGCCGGATTATCTGGTGGAACCCAAGGTTTCGGTCAGCGTCGTTGAATATCGTCCTTTCTTTCTCACGGGCGAAGTCGAAGAGCCAGGCAGCATTCCGTACCAGCCCGGCCTCACACTGCGTCAGGCCATCCCCATTGCAGGTGGGCTGACGGAACGTGCCTCTGAAGGCCGTATCACCGTAATTTCGGGTGGAAAAACCAATGCACCTGTGAAGATCGATCTCAATTACGAGATCAAGCCCGGTGATACAATCACGATTGGCGAAAGTTTTTTCTGAGCAGTCATGTGAGAGCCACCGGATGAAGAGCCCCCTGAATACCAACCTGGGTATACGCCAGGACGAGGAAGAAGGCGTATTGGACCTGATGGTAATTGCGCGCTCCTTGTGGGTGCGCAAGTGGTCGATTCTCAGCCTCGCCACGTTGATGGCCATTCTGCAAGCCTTCTGGGTGAGCTCCAAACCCTCCATTTATGATGCTCGCGCGACCCTGGTTATTGAGCAGGGTGAAAACAACGTTGTTTCAATCCAGGATGTCTATACCCAGGACTACGGCAGCTGGGAGTACATGCAGACGCAGTTTGAGTTGTTGCGATCGCGCTCGCTCGCCGAAAGAGTGGTGCGCAAGCTGGAGCTGCACAGGTTGGAACGTTTTCGCCCCCAGCCGCCGCCGCCGCGGCCCTGGTACAAACCGGATCTCTCAAAGCTTAAACCCGCTGGCTTCAACCCCGTGCCCGAACAGCCGTGGGTGATGCCGAGCGAAAACCAGCAGATCCAGAATCTCACGGCGATGGTAGCCGGCCAGGTGCAGGTCCGGCAGATTGGTGACAGTAATGTGGTAGCACTGACCTACCGCGCCGATGATCCCCAGCTGGCAGCCAGCATCGCCAATACCTACCTGCAGGAATACATCGACAGTTTTCACGATGCCAAAGAAGATGCCACGCGACAGGCGACTGAATATCTGAACGCCCGAATGGAAGATTTGCGGCAGGCACTGAAGGATTCCGAAGACCGGTTGCAGACTTTCCGCGACCAGGAAAAGCTGGTCGACATCGAAGGTGTCACCACACTTAGCACGCAGGAAATTTCGTCGCTGAACTCGACCTACTCGCAGTCGCGTCAGCGTCGGCTGGAACTGGAAACTACGCAGCGTGAGCTTGAACGTGTGAAAAACGCCAGTGTGGAAGAGATGATGATGATTCCCTCTGTGCTGAATCACATTGTTGTGCGTGATCTGAAGCAGAAAGAAACCGAAGCCGAGAGCAATGTCAGTGAGCTGTCCCGCCGTTACGGACCCAAGCATCCGAAAATGATTGATGCGATGTCGCAACTGAACAGCGCCAAATCAGCGCTGGAATCAGAAGTGAGAAACGTCGTGTTCGGCATCGGCCGAGAGTATGAAATTGCACTGACCAATGAAATGTCCAGCAAGACCCAGCTTGATACCACCAAGCTGGATTTGCAGGATCTGAACAGAAAGGAGTTCATGCTGAAGGAGCTGGAGCGCGAAGTGGGAACCAACAGCCAGCTGTATGACATCTTCTTTACCCGAATCAAGGAAACCAGCGACGCGGGTCTTTTTGAGCCGTCACCGGCGCGCATCGTCGATCTTTCGGAGGGTGGCTCCAAGGTGGGTCCCAACGTAAAGCAAGCGGCAATAATGGCTTTTGCATTTACTGTGGCCATCGCATCCGGGTTGTCGTTGGTGCTTGATACGATCAACAACACGATCAAGAGTCCCATCGATGTTGAAGAAAAATTGCGCGCGCCCCTGCTGGGCACTTTGCCGTTGATCAAGGAGTCGAAAGAGGGCGATTTTGAAGATTACTGGAAAGATCCCAAGAGCGAGTTTGCCGAATCGGTCCGCACAATAAGGACGGGGGTGGTGCTCAGTGGTCTCGACAGTCCGTCGAAGATCATCGTTATCACATCGTCGGTGCCCGGCGAAGGCAAGTCCACATTGGCACTGAATCTTGCGGCAGCATTCGCACAAATGGAAAAGACACTGGTGATCGGTGCCGACTTGCGGCGTCCCAGTCTGGCGCGTAAGTGCAAACTCCCGGCCAAGCATCCAGGCTTGTCCAACTATGTGGCGGGTTCTGCCACGCTGGACGAGTGCATCGCCACCCTGCCTGGGACGACGCTAAGCGTAATGCCAGCTGGCATCATTCCTTCCAATCCGCTCGAAATGCTGAGCTCGCTCAAGTTCCGTGAAGCATTGGAATCCCTGAAGACGCGTTTCGACCGCATCGTCATTGATTCTGCGCCGATCCAGGCAGTCAGCGATGCGTTGATGCTGGCCTCGTATGCAGATTCGCTGATTTTTGTCGTCAAGTCGGATGCCACTGCAGTTTCGCTGGTGAAGAAATCCCTTACCCGGTTGCTCGATGCCAATGATCTGTTGACCGGTGTAGTACTGAACCATTTCGAACCTTCCAAATCCGCCAAGTACTACGGTTCCTACAACTACCGGTACAGCGAAAGTTATTACAACTCCACTGATACCCATGGCTGATGATCGACATCCACTGTCATTTTCTGCCGGGAATTGATGATGGTCCGGCGTCAATGGAAGAGGCTGTCGCGCTTGCAAGGCTGGCGGTCGAAGACGGTATAACCTGCAGTTTTGTCACGCCGCATATCCATCCGGGCCGCTGGGAAAACGAAACAAAAACGATCACCCGGCAAGTGATGCTTTATCGCGAGCAATTGCGGCTGCACCAGGTGCAGCTTGATGTGCGTTTCGCTGCCGAAGTGCGCTTGACCGATTTCATATTCAAACAACTCGAACTATTGCAGTTGCCGTTTCTCGGGGTGCTCGATGGCTTCTCGCTGATGCTGCTCGAGTTCCCCCATGGCCACCTCATTCCCGGTTCTGGCCAGTTGGTCGAGTGGCTGGTCCGGCAAAAAATCCGACCCATCATTGCCCACCCCGAGCGCAACAAGGCAGTAATGCGCACACCGGCCGCACTGCAGCCCTTCCTGCAGGCCGGCTGTCTATTGCAAGTCACGGCTGGCTCACTGACAGGCCTGTTTGGCGAAGGTGCACAGCAGGTGGCGCTGCAATTGCTTGAGCAGGATCAGATCAGCTTCATTGCAACCGATGCACACAACGTCAAACGCCGGCCCCCCGTGCTGAGTGAAGCTTTTGCCCTCGTCAGCAAATTGAAGGGACAGGCCAGGGCGGAACAATTGTTTGAAGGCAATCAACGTGCCTTCATGCAGCCGGCAGCCGAGAGTGCTTTTCATGCATAACCCCTGGCGCAAGTATCTCCTGGGTGTATCGGTGCTGTTCGCACTGGCATACGAGGGTTCGTTTGCTGCCCGCGTCGCGCTGGCCGACCTTGCCTATTTCGGCCTGGAACGTGACGTGGTGTTCTGGGGCGATGGCGAAAGGAGGCCTTCGGTTGAGCAGGTGACAGCAGCACAATCGGTGCTGGATACCGCGCTCGCACGCAGACCGGCGCATGCGGATTATCTGGCGATGCAGGCAAGGCTTTATGCATGGCAGGGGCTGATTGGTAATCCGGCAGCAGCCGATGAACAGTTCAAACTTGCACTGGCATCCATGCGGCAATCACTGCAGCAGCGCCCTGGCAATCCCTACAGTTGGGCGCAGTACGCCGAATACCTGACGACCCAACAGGGCAGCGGCACCGAGTTGGCAGTAGCAGTGGAGACGGCAAGAACACTCGGCCCCGGCGATCCGAAATTGCAAACCCGCATGCAGGCCCTGATCCGGTGAGCCAGCGGCTTCTACCGGAATCGTCGCTGATATGAAGCCTGATATTCCCGCAATCGCCGAGATCGACAATCTGTGTTGTACGTTATTGCGTGGTGAGCCGCAGTTGTGGCCGTTTGCTGCCGATGAAAGGGTGGTGGAGCAATTTGTCGGGCGCGCAGTATTTCATGGTGTTGAATGTCTGCTGCATCAAAACACCCACCTGTTGCGCGAGTGTCCTGCCGGCTTGCATTCTGCCTTGCGCGAGGTTGCATTGAGTCGTACCTGTTGGGAGTTGCGCAATCGCCAGCTGACGGGTGCTGTGCTTGATGCATTGGCGGCCGCCGGCGTCGATGCGCTGGTATTCAAAGGGGCAGCGCTGGCGTACTTGCTGTATGCGAATCCGGCCTGTCGCACGCGTGCTGACAGTGATGTGCTGATACAGCCATGGGAGTTGGCGCTGGCAACCCGTGCGCTGATTACGCTGGGTTATAGTTGCCTCAACGCGAGCGAAGAAATCATCTATTACCAGCGATCATTCTGTATTCAAACCGATAACGACGGAGAGCACTGTATCGACCTGCACTGGCAGCTCAACAACTCCGAATTGTTGGCCTCGCTGTTCACGTACGAAAGACTGCGTGCCCGTTCCTGCCGCGTGCCGGCTCTCTCCACACATGCGCGTGCGCCAGGCAATGTCGACGCGCTCATCATCACCTGTTTGCACAGCGCTGTGCATGAGGCGGTACCGTACTACGTTGCTGGCAAGGCCTGGCACGATGGCGCGCGGCTCATCTGGCTTTACGACATCCATCTGCTGACCGGCGCCTTCGATGCTGCAGAGTGGGAAGCTTTTTGTGATCAGACGCAGCGTCAGGGTTTGTCCGGCACTTGTCTGCGGTTCCTGCTGCAGGCGCAAACCTGTTTCGCCACTGCATTGCCGACAGCATGCATGGCGGCTTTGCAGCACGCGGGCAGTGGGGTGATTGATCGTTATCTCGATGCGGGCCCGGTTCAACGCGCATGGCTGGATTTCAAGGCTTGCGGTGGTTGGCAACGCAAGATCGACTATTGCGGGCAACTGTTGTTTCCTCCCGCTGCTTACATGCACGGGAAATATGCCGACGCCGGCTTGCAGTGGTTGCCATGGCTATACCTGCGGCGCAGCGGCACTGGTTTGTTGAGGCGCTTGCTGCACGACCGGCAATTGCCATGAAACTGTCGTTGCTGCTTGATTATGCAAGGCCCTATCGCGCGATGCTTGTGCTGGCCGGCTTTTTGATGCTGCTGGAGTCGCTGGCGGCATTGGGAATTCCGTGGCTTGGCGGGCGCTTTGCCGGCGACCTGTTATCGACTGTGGCATTGCCGCAGGTTGGCATCCTGTCGCTGCTGCTTGTGCTGTTCGCGGTGCAGGCAGCGCTGCGCTTTGCCACTACGGCACTGACAGGTCGCACGGCAGAACACATTGCTGCCGATCTGCGTACACGCATCCATGAACACCTGCAGTCACTACCGCTGGCTTTTTTCCAGCAGCACCGCCGCGGTGATCTGTTGGCATTGCTGACGCACGAGGTGAATCAGTTCAGCCACTTTGTCAGCGGCACCCTGCTCGGCGTGGTGCCGACACTCATTACATTGACCGGCGCCATAGTGTTGATGTTCATGCTCGATCCGATGCTGGCGCTACTGGTAACCCTGATGGTGCCGCTGTTCTGGCTTGTGTTGAAGCTTGTTGGACGTCGATTGCGTCCGCTCGCTATCGAGTTGCAACAGACGCATGCCGATAACGTAGTGATGCTCGATGAAAACCTGCAGCTGCTGCCAGACATCAAAGCCTATGCAACGGAAGCGCTGCAGGCGAAGCGCTACCGCACCCAGGTAGTGAAGCTGCGCGATCTGGCTATACGCCAGACCTTGATCCAGGCGCAGTTGGAACCCTTGCTGCAGTTCATCGGCGCCGCCGCCGTCGTATTGTTGTTGTCGCTTGGTGGCACCAGACTCAGCACGCAGGACATGACGCCCGTCACCCTCATTACGTTCCTGCTGTATGCAGCATTGCTGACGCGACCTGTTGGAGCGCTGGCTGCCGTCTATGGGCAGGTGTTGATGGCGAGTGCCACCCTGACCCGCATGCAAACCGCTTTTGGCGAGCAGCCGGAAGCGCGGCAAGGTGTCGCGCTGGATGATGTGCGCGGTGACATGGAATTTCGTGATGTCGGTTTTGCCTATCCGGGTCGCGCTCAATTGATTGACAGGCTGCAGTTGCACATCAAGGCTGGTGAAACGGTGGCGATTGTCGGCGCCAATGGCTGTGGCAAGAGCACGCTGATCCAGCTGTTGTTGCGACTCCACCTGCCGGATACGGGCCGCATTCTGCTTGATGGGCATGACACGTCCACCGTGGCGCTCGATTCACTGCGACGACAGATTGGTCTGGTCTCGCAGCAGGTTTCGTTGTTCAACGCGACCGTTGCCGACAACATCGGTTTCGCGCGGGCAGACGCCACTGCCGACGACATTGAACAGGCCGCCCGCATGGCGCAGGCCCATGAATTCATCAGCCAGTTGCCGCAGGGTTATGCCACGATGATCGGCGACAACGGCATACGGTTGTCAGGCGGACAGCGGCAACGGCTGGCACTGGCGCGCGCCTTGCTGAAAAAGGCACCGATCCTGGTGCTTGATGAAGCTACGGCAATGTTCGATCCCGCAGGTGAACATGCGCTGCTGGAGAGATTCAAGTCAGTATTGGCGCACCATACGGTTATTCTGGTAACCCATCGTCCGGCCAGTCTGGCATTGGCTGATCGGATACTGCTGCTGCGCGATGGTCGCCTGCATTCTGTACCGAACGGCACGATGGTCGATGAACAGCTTGCGGACGCCGCGCCCCCTTACAACGTTGATAGTCAATGAGTGCAGCAACCCGAACATGTGCGGAATAGCCGGTATCCACGCCTACCACTATGCAGCCCTGCCAGTAGCGCAGGCCGAGCTGCGTGTGATGCGTGACCACATGCAGTTGCGCGGACCGGATGGCAAGGGTGAGTGGTTCAGCATTGATGGTCGCATCGGCCTTGGTCATCGGCGCCTGGCGATCATTGATCTTTTGGAGCGCGCAGCACAGCCAATGCACAGTGCTGATGGTCAACTGGTTGTCAGCTTCAATGGCGAGATCTACAACTATCGCCAACTGCGACAACAGTTGATTGCGAAGGGCTACGAGTTCCGTACTGAATCTGACACAGAGGTGCTGCTGCATCTCTACGCAGACAAAGGGACTGCGATGCTGGCGGACTTGCGCGGGATGTTCGCCTTTGCGTTGTGGGATGCACGCAAGCAGGCAACGCTGCTGGCGCGCGATCCGTATGGCATCAAACCGTTGTACTACGCCGACGATGGCTGGACCTGTCGCTTCGCCTCACAGGTGAAAGCATTGCTGGCCAGCAGCAAGGTGTCGCGCACGCCGGAACCGGCAGGCATTGCCGGCTTCTATCTGTTTGGCAGTGTGCCGGAGCCGTTTACGCTGTATCAGGAAATTCGCGCAGTCCCCGCAGGTGCGTACCTGTGGATTACCGCAACAGGCGCCGGCCAGCCGCAGCATTATTTCGATCAGGGCCGGGTATGGGCAAATGCCGCCCAGGTGTCATTACCGCCCGCTGCAGAAATTCCGGCCTTCGTCAGCGCCGCCTTGCACGATACGGTTGCCAGTCATCTGGTCGCCGATGTGCCGGTGGGTGCATTCCTGTCTGCTGGCATTGATTCTGGCGCCCTGGTGGGCCTGATGCGCGACGCTGGCCAACAGCAGATCCGTACTGCCACCCTCGGTTTCCGTGAATATCAGGGTACGGCGGCAGACGAAGTGCCACTGGCGGCCGAAGTGGCGCGGCACTATGGCGTTGAACACCGCGTGCGCATGATCGACGAAGCAGAATTCCAGCAGGACCTGCCGGCAATACTGGCGGCCATGGATCAGCCAAGCATCGATGGCATCAATAGCTGGTTTGTCAGCAAGGCCGCCCACGAAGCCGGGCTGAAGGTCGCCGTATCAGGCGTTGGGGGTGACGAACTTTTCGGCGGCTATCCATCCTTCCGCGAACTGCCGCGCTGGGTGCGTCGCTTATGGTTGCCGGCCGCGATTCCAGGACTGGGTGTCGTGACAGAGCAATTGCATGCGGCATTTGCTCCGTTGTTTTCCGGTGTGAATCCGAAAGCCGGCGGCATGTTGCGTTACGGCGGCAGCTACGCCGGCGCCTGGTTGTTGAAGCGTGGTCTGTTTATGCCGAAGGATTTGCCGGCCTTGCTCGGCGAAGAACTGGCGGCAGCAGGTTTGCATCGCCTGCAGCCACTGCGGCATATCAATAATTCACTGCGATCACTCGGCGGTAATCGTTTCCCGCATGCCACGATCGCGACGCTGGAGAGTTCGCTGTACCTGCGCAACCAACTGCTGCGTGATACCGACTGGGCAAGCATGGCGCATTCGCTGGAAGTGCGCACGCCTTTGGTGGACAGCGTCTTGCTGCAGACATTGGCGCCACTGCTGCTGCGCGTGCGCGGCAACCAGAAGCACTTGTTGGCGGCGAGTCCAGCGAAGGCATTGCCATCCGTAGTGGCCGACAGAGCCAAGACCGGCTTCACGACACCCGTTGCCCACTGGCAGCAACGAGGAGCAGTCGCGCAACATTGGCAACAGATTCCCTTGTTGCGCACCGAAAATTGTCCGTGGGCACGCCGCTGGGCGACGGTGGTGCGCGATGCCGGCTGAACGCATGATCATGTTGGCGCTGGTGACAGATGCCTACGGCGCCGGTGGCGGGATCGCGCAATACAACCGTGATTGGCTGGCTGCCATCGCCAGCGCCGAAGGTTGTGAACAGATTGCAGTGATTGCCCGTCATGGCCGCATCGTTACCAATGGCGTCCCGTCGAAGGTACATCAACTGGGAATTGGCAAAGGTCGGTTGTCCTTCCTGATGCGAGCAACAGTGGCAAGCTTGCGGCTGCCGCGAGTGGACGTGATTTTCTGCGGCCACTTGTTCATGGTGCCGCTGGCAGTAGTGTTGGCACGAGTGTCTGGTGCGCAGGTGTGGTTGCAACTGCATGGGATAGAGGCATGGGAACGCCCCGGCTTCCTGTTGCGATGGGCGGTTGAACGCGTGCAACTGGTGACCGCGGTGAGCCGACATACGCGGAGGTTGTTCCTGCAGTGGGCGCGCTGCACACCAGAAAGCGTGAAGGTGCTGCCCAATACCGTGGCCGGGGAGTTCACGCCGGGTCCATTGTCGGCAGACCTGCAAACCCGCCACGGGACGGCGGGGCGCCGTGTGTTGTTGACTGTCTCGCGTCTGGCTGCCAGTGAACAATACAAGGGACATGACCGGGTAATCCAGGCACTGGCAGCGTTGCGCCTGCAGGAGCCGGACTTGTTGTACCTGATCGCCGGGGAAGGCGACGACAAGCCGCGGTTGGCGGCGCTGGTGCACAAGCTGCAACTCGGGGAACATGTACGCTTTATCGGCTATGTCCCGGACGCAGAATTGCCGGCGTTGTACCGCTTGGCTGATGTGTTCGTCATGCCCAGCAGTGGCGAGGGGTTTGGCATTGTCTTCCTGCAGGCCGCGGCAACGGGCATTCCGGTAGTCGCCGGCGACAGCGACGGCAGTCGTGATCCGTTGCGGGATGGTGCTGCTGGCTATCTGGTTGCCACAAGTGACACACAGGCAATTGCCGCACAGATAAGCGCGGCGCTAAAGGCAGACAGGCCTGCGGTCGCTGATACGGGTGTGTTCTGCACCAAAAACTTTGCGGCGTTGGCCGTCTCGCTGGCAGCGCTGAGCGATTCCGGCCCGAAAAAAGCAACAGGTGAGAAGGTAAAAGGGTGAGACGGTGACCAAATCCATCAAGAACAAAAATGACCTCGCAATACATGGCGGCGCTCCCGCCTATGCCCAGCCTGTGCATGTGGGCAGACCCAACGTGGGCGCTGTGCCTGCCTTCAAGGAAAAGCTTGAGCAGATACTGCAGGCGAGATGGTTCACCAACAACGGGCCAATGGTGCAGGAACTGGAGGCCAGAGTAGCCAGCCATTTGGGCGTCAAACACTGCGTCGCGATGACGAACGGCACGATAGCGCTGGAGATTGCCATTCGCGCGCTGGAGCTGAAGGGGGAAGTCATCGTGCCTTCCTATACCTTCATCGCCACCGCGCATGCGCTGCACTGGCAGGAAATCGTGCCCGTCTTTGCCGATATAAACCCCGCCACCCACAACCTTGATCCGGTAGCGGTGAGAAAGATGATCACGCCACGCACCAGCGGCATCATCGGTGTGCATCTGTGGGGTCGGGCGTGTCCCCACCAGCAGCTGCAGGAAATTGCCGACGAGCACGGGTTGAGCCTGATGTATGACGCCGCGCATGCGTTCAGTTGCAGTCATCGTGGCACGATGATCGGCAGTCTTGGCAACTGCGAAGTGCTGAGCTTTCACGCCACCAAGTTTTTCAATTCGTTCGAGGGCGGCGCTGTCGTCACCAACGACGACAAGCTTGCCGAAAAAATGCGGTTGATGCGCAACTTCGGCTTTGCCGGCTATGACAATGTCATCTATGTCGGCACCAACGGAAAAATGACGGAAATCGCAGCGGCGATGGGTCTCGCCAATCTGGATTACATCGATACCGTGATCGACACCAATCGCGCGAACTATCATGCCTATCGCAAGGGCATCGCGACCATTCCCGGCTTGTCACTGGTTGCCTATGACGAGGGTGAGAAGAACAATTTCCAGTACATTGTGCTGGAAGTCGGTGCTGGCTTCCGCGCCAGCCGCGACGACATCGTCGCGGCGCTGCAGGCGGAAAACATTCTGGCAAGAAAATACTTCTGGCCTGGCTGCCACCGTATGCAGCCCTATCGGGATCTGTATCCGCATGCGGGACTCATGCTGCCGCATTCGGAAAGCGTTGCTGCCCGCGTTGTGGTGTTGCCGACAGGCACCGATCTGCCGGCTGACCTGATTGAAACCGTATTGACGATCTTGCGCATACTTGCCGTCGACTGAGTAAGAGGAACAAGCAATGGCTGATGGCAGCAACAAGCCAGACAAACTGGTTATCTTCGGTGCTGGCGGACACGGCAGGGAGCTCGCCTGGTTGGCACAGATGGCTGGCTGGAAAGCAGCAGACATAATGTTCGTAGTCGACAGCCGTGAGTACCTGTCGGCGCCAGTCAATGGCATTCCTGTTCTGCTACTGGCCGACTTGTCTGTGAGTGGAACCCGCACTGGCTTCGTGGTTGCGCTGGGTGACTCACGTTTGCGCGAACGCGCGGCGGACAAATGCCTGCACGCCGGACTTGAGCCCGTCACGCTGCAAGCGCCCGGCGCCTTGTTGTCGGATACCGTACGAACAGGTGCGGGCAGCGTCATCTGCGCAGGCAGCATTCTGACGACCAATGTCACCCTGGGTCGCCACGTCCATGTGAATATCGGCTGCACTATCAGTCACGATGCGCGCATTGCTGATTTCGCCACGCTGTCTCCCGGCGTGCGTTTGTCCGGCCATGTGGTGATTGGAGAGCATGCCTTTCTCGGTACCGGTGCTGTCGTTATCAATGGCAGCGAGCAACATCCATTGGTCATTGGTGCGAATGCTGTCGTGGCTGCTGGCGCATGCGTGACAACCTCGGTGGCAGCCGGCTCACTGGTTGCCGGCGTACCAGCCGTGCAAAAGCGTTAGCGCGCCGCATGCTCAAACAGAAGTCATCGAAGCCATGCTGTGGAGTGCCATCAACGTTGGGTGCCGCCACGGCCATGGCCCCGTTCACAGCAGCGCCAATGGCGGAGTTTTTCCTGTATGCGCCACTGGGCGCCGTTGTGTATGTTGCGGGTGTGGCAGTCTGCAGAGATGATCAAGTGATGACCCGATGCTGATTAGTTTTGTCGTACCAATCTATAACACCGAAGCCTGGCTGGCGGAGTGCATCAACAGCATTCTTGCGTTGCAGGGCGAGTACGCCATTGAGATCGTGATGGTCGATGATGCGTCGACCGATAACAGCGAGCAGATAGCTCGCAGCTTCGACGATCCTCGTATCCGCTATGTTCGTCATGCAACGAACAAGGGAGCAGCATTCACCATTGATGAATGTCTCAGGCTTGCTACCGGCGATTATGTGGCAAGGATAGATTCGGATGACCGCTACTTGCCGTGGTTCCTGCAGCGCACTGTCCCGTTGCTGGAGGCGCATCCCGATGTCGGCATGGTCTACGGCGACATTCGCATGATAGACCCCGCGGGAGCAGTGACCTGTCCCCATCTGGTAGCAGCGCATGACGGCAAGGCGTGGATGGGCGACGAGCTCGATGATCTGCTGAAACGCAATGCAATTCCGGCGCCCACTGTACTTGCGCGCAAGCAGGCCTGGCTCGATGCACTGCCAATACCCGCCGCCTATTCATTCAATGACTGGTACCTGTCGCTGGAAATCGCGAAGCGATGGAAGATGTGCTATGTCCCCGAACCGCTGGCGGACTATCGCATCCATCAGCAGAACATGCACAGGAGCATGATCAGCAACAGAAAGGGAGAGGAAATTACACTGGATATCCTCGCGAAATACTTCGGCATGCCAATGCGTCCGCATCACGACGAGCGCTTCAGGAAACAGGTCTACGCAATCCAGTATGTCAGTTTGGCAGACAAGTACTTTGGCTGCGGCTTGTACAGTGACGCCAGACGTTGCTATGTACGCGCTACCGCCGCTGATCCTGCGCTTTTGTTGCAGCCGGCCATTGTGCGACGCCTGCTGGGAACCTGTCTCGGCAAGGATGGTTATGAGTCTGCCAAGCACCTGTTCAAACGTATCGTGGGAAAGGCAGGGTGACACGATGCGGATAATGCATGTGCCCTTCAGCTTTTTTCCTTCCGTTGCCGGTGGCACCGAGGTTTATGTACAGACACTTGCCCGCGAGTTGAAGAGTCTCGGTATCGATTCTGTAGTGGTTGCCCCCGGCGCAAGTCGCGAAAGCTATCAATGGGATAACCAGCCTGTTTTTCGCTTTCCCGGCTCATCCGGTTTGTCACTGCCCGCGCAACATGGCGCCGGCGATCCGGTTGCTGCGCAGGAATTCGGCAAGATACTGGATGAGACAAAACCGGATCTCGTGCACTTCCATGCACTCACGGCGTCGGCTTCAGGATTGGCGATGACTGAGGCGCGCCGCCGCAATCTGCCTGTGCTGCTTACCTATCACACCCCCACTGTCTCGTGTGTGCGTGGCTCCATGATGAAGTGGGGCAGCGAGCCCTGCGATGGTCGCATGCGTTCGCAGCTGTGTACTGCATGCTGCCTGCATGGCAAAGGGATGGCGCGCACGACGGCGACTGCGCTGTCCTGGCTGCCGGCAGGAATGCTGGACTGGATAGGCAGGCAGTTACAACCGGGCAGGTTGGCAACCGCACTGCGTTTGCCTGCCCTGGTACGGTTACGACACAGCGCTACCCGCCAGGCGTTTGCGCTGTGTGATGCAGTGGTGGCGGTGTGTGAATGGGTGTCGGCCGTGTTGCGGGTAAACGCTGTGCCAATGGGAAAAGTCTGTGTGAGCCGTCAGGGCGTTGCGCTGGGGACAGCACTGCAAACCAGCATCAGCAGAGAGAGTCAGCAGGTGCTGGCAAGGCCGTTGCGACTTGCCTATTTCGGCAGAATCGAACAGGTCAAAGGAGTGCATGTGCTCGCCGCTGCGCTGGCACTGGATAAAGGCTTGCCGGTTACGCTGGATGTCTTTGGTATTCGCGGAGACGAAAGCTTGTGGCAGCAGTTGGCAGCACAGGCGCTGGAAGACTCCCGGCTTGGTCTGCACGATGCAGTAGCCGCCGACACCGTGGTGACTGCCATGCAGAAGCATGACCTCGTCGTGGTGCCTTCGCAGTGGCTGGAAACAGGCCCGCTGGTTGTCTACGAAGCAATGGCAGCCGGCGTACCGGTGCTTGGTTCTGATCTTGGTGGCATCGCGGAAATTGTCACGCACGATGTCACCGGTTTTCTGGTGGAGGCGAATGATCCGGGTGCTTGGCTGGTGGCGTTGCGCTCAATCATTGACCATCCGGAAATGCTGGCTCGCTGGCGCCAGCAACTGACACCGCCGCGCACGATGCATGACGTTGCGATCGACATGGCGCAGTTGTACACGCGCCAGCTTTCCGGGCAGTCACAGCGGGGGGGAATGAAGAACGAGCCCGTGTCTCGCCGGATCATTTATGTGCAGTACACCAATCCTGCCGGTTATCCACCGCTTGAGCACAGTTCCCACCTGCTTGCAGAGGCTGGCTGGGAAGTGCTCTTCCTCGGTATTGCAGCGGCTGGCGGCACGGTGTTGGAGTTTGCGCCCCATCGCAACATCACCGTGCGCCGACTCGAGGCCTGTGCACCAGGATTGAAACAGAAGCTGCACTATCTGAGGTTCCTGTTGTGGTGTTGGTGGCAGGTAATGCATTTCCGGCCTGCATGGGTTTACGCATCGGATGTTTTGTCCACGCCTGTCGCCTTGCTGTTGTCGATGTTGCCAAACATACGATTGCTGTATCACGAGCACGATGCGCCGGGGGACGAACAGCGAGGTTGGTTCGCAAGTCAGGTAAAGCGGTGTCGGCGTGCGGTCGCCGGGCGGGCGGACATCGTCGTTATTCCGAACGAAGGGCGTGCGGCGCATTTTGCGGCGCAATGCGGCATCGACCCGGCGCGCATACTGTGTGTCTGGAATTGCCCGCAGCGAAGTGAAGCATTGCCCACCAGACCGTCACCTGCGGATGCGGAAGATTTCTGGCTG
>JAZKEH010000646.1:0-1918 GCA_040387155.1 Pseudomonadota bacterium
GTCGATCCGGCAGCGACATCCCCCGTCATTACCCCCCGACAGTCTTTGCCACTGATGCAGTTCACCCAAGGAGAGCTCCATGACAGACAAACAAAAACTTACAACGGCTTTTGGTTGTCCCGTTGCCGACAACCAGAACACGATGACGGCGGGACCGCGCGGCCCCGCGTTGTTGCAGGACGTCTGGTTGCTGGAAAAACTTGCCCACTTCGATCGCGAAGTGATTCCCGAACGCCGTATGCATGCCAAGGGCTCGGCAGCCTATGGCAGCTTTACCGTGACCAACGACATCACCCAATACACCCGCGCAAAAATCTTCAGCCAGGTTGGCAAGAAGACCGATCTGTTTGCGCGCTTCACAACAGTGGCCGGTGAACGTGGCGCCGCCGATGCCGAGCGCGACATCCGTGGCTTCGCCGTCAAGTTCTATACCGAGGAAGGCAACTGGGACATGGTGGGCAACAACACGCCGGTGTTCTTCCTGCGCGATCCGCTGAAATTCCCCGACCTCAATCACGCCGTCAAACGCGACCCACGTACGAATTTGCGCAGCGCGCAGAACAACTGGGATTTCTGGACCTCGCTGCCGGAAGCGCTGCACCAGGTCACCATCGTCATGTCTGATCGCGGCATTCCTGCCAGCTATCGCACGATGCATGGCTTCGGCTCGCATACGTTCAGTTTCATCAATGCAAACAATGAACGCTACTGGGTGAAGTTTCATTTCCGGTGTGAGCAAGGCATCCACAACCTCAGCGACGCCGAGGCCGAAGCCATTGTCGGCAAGGATCGCGAGAGTCATCAGCGCGATCTGTACGACGCCATTGAGAACCAGAACTTTCCGAAGTGGACGCTGAAGGTCCAGGTCATGCCGGAGAAAGACGCGGCGAAAGTGCCCTACAACCCGTTCGACCTGACGAAGGTGTGGCCGCACAAGGATTACCCGCTGATCGAAGTCGGCGTGATGGAACTCAACCGCAACCCGGAAAACTTCTTTGCCGAAGTCGAACAGTCCGCCTTCAACCCTGCCAGCATCGTACCGGGCATCGGCTTCTCACCCGACAAGATGCTGCAGGCCCGCCTGTTCTCCTACGGCGATGCCCAACGCTATCGCCTGGGCGTCAACCACTACCAGATCCCGGTCAACGCCCCGCGCTGTCCCGTCAATCACTACCATCGTGACGGTGCGATGCGAGTGGATGGCAACTTTGGCGCCACCAAGGGCTACGAGCCCAACAGTCTGGGTCTATGGAAAGAGCAACCCGATTTCCGTGAGCCGCCGCTGTCTATCGAAGGCGCGGCCGACCATTGGAATCATCGTGAAGATAGCGACTATTACTCACAACCGGGTGCGCTGTTCCGGTTGATGACACCGGCGCAGCAGCAGGTGCTCTTCTCGAATACTGCGGCTTCTGTCGGCGGTGCTTCGCGCGAGGTGCAGTTGCGGCACATCCGTAATTGTCAGAAGGCTGATCCTGCTTATGGAGCCGGCATTGCTGAGGCGTTGGGCATTGCGTTAAGCGACATTTGAATCAGTAGTTCAACGTAAGGCCCAAGGCCGGGACAGGCTTCCGGGACCGCTACAAGCACATCCATGTGCGCTGCCGCTCAGGCCATCCATGGCCTTCGAGGCTCCCGGAAACCTGTCCCCGCCTTGGTCCCTCAGATGCAGTGATACTTCCGAACTACCTTTGCTGCAGTTACAACGCATGCAGCAAGGGTGAAGCAGAACTGAGATACCAAAAGGCAGCGAATCGCCAACAGGCGATAGCGGAGGATAACCACTGCCTGACTCGGCTCGCATGAGAGCTGACAAGGCAGTGGCTGTCTTCCGCTGTCGCCCCGCTCCACACCCGCCGCCACTTTCCCATCCTCCCCCACATGGAGGGCCCTCCCCGAACACTCGCAAATTCCGAGG
>JAZKEH010000647.1:0-2319 GCA_040387155.1 Pseudomonadota bacterium
CAGTTGGTGGATGTGGCGTCGACGATGCCGGACGGCACGCAGTTCACCGGCATGAACGGGCTGAAAGACGTGTTGCTGGCGCAGAGCGATGAGTTCGTGCTCGCCTTCACGGAACGGCTGCTTACCTATGCACTGGGACGCGGCCTGGAAGCGCCTGATTACGCGACCGTGCGCAGTATTGCCCGCGCGGCACAGCATGATGACTACCCCATCCAGTCACTCATGGTTGGTGTTGTCACCAGCCAACCCTTCAACCTGCGGAGGACATCCAACGATGGTCATTCCACGCAAACCCCTTGATCGCCGCACTGTGTTGCGTGGCCTTGGCGCCACGCTGGCGTTGCCGCTGATGGAAGCCATGCTGCCTGCGCGCGCCAGTGCAGCGGCAGTGCCGAAACGGCTGCAGATTTATTACATGCCCAATGGCATCCGCATGCCGGAGTACACGCCAGCAACTGTCGGCCGCGATTATGCGATGACGCCGATTCTCAGCCCGCTTGAACGCCACCGCGACAACTTCACCGTCATCACCGGTCTCGCCAACTACAACGGCCAGCCACTGGGCGATCCGCCAGCCGGGCATGCGCCCACGTGCGCCGCCTACCTCACCGGCACGCACCCGAAACATACCGAGGGCGCCGACATCCAGTGCGGCATCTCGATGGATCAGGTAGTGGCGGCAGAATTCGGCAAGCAAACCCAGTTTGCGTCGCTGGAAGTCGGCATCGAATCGCCGATGCTGATGGGCGCCTGCGACATCGGCTACAGCTGCAGTTATACCAACACGTTGTCGTGGCGCACGCCGACGGTGCCGTTACCCGTCACCGTTACACCGTCGGATTTGTTTGCCCGTCTGTTCGGCAGTGGCGATGTGATGGACGAAAAAACCCGCGCCATGCGCCGCCAGTTGCAGGCCAGTATCCTCGACACCATCAGTGAAGATGCCTCGAGCCTGACTGGCAAACTCGGCATGAACGACCGCCGCAAACTGGATGAATATCTGGAAGCCATTCGCGACGTCGAGCGCCGTATTCAGCGCGCCTCCGAACAGAAGATCGAGATCGATTACAGCGAACTGGTACGCCCCGCTACCGGCATTCCCGTTTCATTTGAAGATCACGTGAAGACAATGGTCGATCTGCAGATACTCGCGATGCAGGCCGACCTCACCCGCGTGTGCACCTTCATGCAGGGCCGTGAAATCAGCAACCGCACCTATCCACAGATCGGCGTGCCGGATTCGCATCACATGCTCAGTCATCACGGTGGCGATCCCGAAAAGCTTGCCAAGCTGGTCCGCATCAACCAGTTGCACATGCAACAGTTTGCGCTCTATCTCGATCGCATGAAGAACACCGCTGACGGCGAAGGCTCGCTGCTCGACAGCACGCTGGTGCTGGCCGGCGCCTGCCTCGGCGAGCCGGATGATCACGACTGCATGAACCTGCCGGCGATTGTCGCCGGTGGTGGTTTTGCGGGTAACCAGCACATCGTGGTGCCCAAGCACACGCCGATGAGCAACCTGCTGCTGACGCTGATCCAGAATCTGGGCTTGCCGCAGGAATCGTTCGGCGACAGCACCGGCTCGCTGAGCCTGACGAGTTAAAGCCATGCGCATGCAATTCTCTCGTCATCTGTTGTCCACTTCTGTACTGCTGGCCATGCTTGCCAATGCTTGCCTGGCAAACTCGCAGCAAGAACCGCTGCTGCACGCGTTGCGCTCCGGCAATGCTGCTGCGGTCGCGAGCGCGCTTGAGCAGGGTGCTGATCCGAACCGTTTGCTGCCGGATGGCTCAACGCCGCTGGCATGGGCGGTGGAAGTGCAGGATCGCGCCATGGTGAGTTTGTTGCTGGCCGCTGGGGGTGATCCAAATGCCGCTACCAATCCGGCGACGTCGCCGCTGATTGTCGGCTGTCAGTACGGCGATCCGGTTGTGCTTGAGCAACTGCTGATGGCTGGCGCCTTAGTGAACGCTGTATTGGACGAAGGCCTTACACCGCTGCACATCTGCGCGGGTCATGCGCCGGCATCAATACTCGAGACAATGATTGCGGCTGGCGCTGAAGTCGATCGTGCGGACAGTCATGGACAAACACCCTTGATGCAAGCGGCAGCAAACGGTCAGGTAGACAACATTGCGTTGCTGCTGGCACACGGTGCTGCGGTAAACCACGTCACTGCAAACGGCCTTTACGATTCTGGCCGCTCAGCGTGACGCTGACGGAGAGCCGATTGTGTTGGACATGGTGACATTGGTTGTCCCGCCGGCCCTCGAAGTGGCCGCGCGCAACATCTTGAACGGAACGCAGTTGTTTGTC
>JAZKEH010000648.1:0-8848 GCA_040387155.1 Pseudomonadota bacterium
TGCATGCGTCTGCGGCGTCGCCCAGATCACCTTTCCCTGCGCGTTGATCGAGAACAGGAACTGACCGGTTGAATCCAGCGCACGCCATGCACTGCTGGTAAGCCGAGCGTTGTTCAGGTGCACCTGCATGCGTGCCACCAGCTCTTCCGGATTGATTGGCTTGGTGAGGTAATCGACACCGCCGGCCGCCAGGCCCTTGACGACACTCTCCGTGTCACTGAGCCCCGTCATGAAGATGACAGGAATGGACGACAGTTCGGGCAACTGCTTCAGTTCACGGCAGGTCGCGAAGCCGTCGAGGTTCGGCATCATCGCATCGAGCAGGATCATGTCGGGGCGGATGCGGCGAGCGATCGTCAACGCCTGCTTGCCTTCCAGCGCCACCAGCACATTGAAGCCGGCGGCTTCCAGCGTGTCGTTGATGAAGCTGAGCGTCTCTGACGAATCATCGACGACAAGAATGGTTTCAGTGGGTTGCATGCGGTTCATGACATCCTGCTCTCAAGAGTGGCGGCGAGTTGCGCCAGTTGCATCCGTTGCAACAGTTCGCGGAATACCAGCAGCGTGTTGCCGTCCAGCAGTTCCGCCTGTGCAATTTCTTCCAGCTTGCCGGCCGCGCCCTGCTTGTGGCCGATCTGGGCAAAGGCCAGCAGTTCGCGCAGCTGCGGGTGATCATCAAAACGCGATGGCAACGCGGGCAATGGCGTCAGTGCGGCTTCCGGCGGTTCGTTGTCGTACAGCCACTCCAGTTTTAGCAGCCGGCCCATGCTGGCAAGCAGGGTTTGCACGTTGATCGGTTTGACGAGGTAGTCATCATGGTGGGCCTGCACCTGCGGCTGCCGGTGATGTTCCTGCGCGTCGGCCGAGATCATGATGATCGGTGCTGCTATGCCCTGCTGTCGCAAGGTCTGCGCCAGTTGCATGCCGTCCATGCCGGGCATGCTGACGTCCAGCAGGAATACATCCGGCTTTACTTCGTTGATGACTTCCAGGCAACGCACGGCGTCACGGGCTTCGATGGTGAGGAAGCCGAGCGGATTCAACAGATCGAAAATGAGGCCGCGGTGGATCGGCTCGTCATCGACGATCAGGATGACGCGGCGCGGCCCGCGATAGCCGGTAATGAGACGTGAGGGTGGCGCCACCAACGCGGGATCCTGGATCCACGAGAACATCAGGTTCACGGTGAATACCGAACCCACACCGGGCGTACTACTGATCTTCAGGTCGCCACCCATGATCTCGGTCAGCAGTTTTACGATCGTCAGTCCCAGACCAGTGCCGGTCACATTCGGCACGTCGGGACTGCGTACGCGTTCGAACGGATCGAGGATGCGCTTCATGTCCTTCTCATGAATGCCGACGCCGGTGTCGACCACGGTGAACTCAGCGACCTGGTTGCGATAGCGGACGTGGAAATCCACCTGGCCCTTCTCGGTGTACTTGATGGCGTTCGAGAGCAGGTTGATGAGGATCTGGCGCAGACGCTTTTCATCGGCGATGACATGGGTCGGCAGATGGTTGTGAATGTGGCACGTGAAGGCGATGCCCTTCTCCGCCGCCTGCTCACGGAACATCAGCTCCAGTTGATGCAGCGTTTCCGGCAGGTTCACCTTGTTACGATAGATGTCGAGCCGACCCGCTTCAATCTTCGAAATGTCGAGCAGGCCTTCAATGAGTCCCGCCAGGTATTCGCTGCTGCGCCGTATGGTTTGCAAGGCGTTGTAGTGCTGCGGTGGCATATCCAACCGGCGACCGAGCAACTGGGCGTAACCGAGTATCGACTGCAAGGGCGACCGCAGTTCGTGGCTGATGCCGGTCAGGTAGCGACTCTTGGCGCTGTTGGCGCGCTCGGCTTTTTCCTTGGCCGCCTGCAGTTGCGAGTCCGTCTCCTTGTGCGCGTCGATCTCCTGCATCAGGCGCTGCGTCTGGCGGCTGGATTCCTGTTGGGCAACAACGCGGCTTTCATGCGCCAGCAGAAACAGCCACGACACCACGCCGGAGATGATCAGGAAAATAAAGAAGACGGCGACCAGCGCCTGCTTCAATACCGTGACGCCTTCCGGCTGCAGCGACTGCATCTGGTAGTAGATCAGCGCCAGCAGTACCGCGATCAGCAGGTTTACCGTGCAGACGATGGCGAAGAACTGCATGAAGCGCGAGGTGACAACGCGCATGACAGAGGATGGCAACACAGGTGTCAGCCACGCCTTCAGTTGTTCAGAGAAGCGCGCGCCGGGTTTGCAGCTATCGAGGCAGCGGGAATCCAGTGTGCAACAGAGTGAGCAGATCGGGCCTTGATAGGCCGGACAATGGCTCATGTCTTCATGTTCAAAACTGTTTTCGCAGATGCAGCATTGCTGCAGGGCCGGCGTGGCCACGCCGAGTTCCTGCAAGCGCAACAACGCGGGCTGCTGGGATTGACGGGCAATGTAGAAGCGGCTGCCGGTGAGCACTGCCATCAACGGCACGCTGACAAAGCAGATACCGAGGCTGACGAAGTGCGCCAGATGACGCGGGACCTCACCGAAGCTGCCGAGGTAGCACAGAACTCCGATAATCGACGCCAGCACCATCGAGACAACTCCGACGGGATTCACGTCGTACAGATGCGCGCGTTTGAACTCCACGTACGACACGCTGAGACCAAGCGGCTTGTTGATCATCAGATCAGCCGACAGACAACCAAGCCAGCTGACCGCCACGATGGCGAACACACCCAGAATGGCTTCCAGCGCGCGGTAGATGCCCAGCTCCATCAGGATCAAGGCAATCGCGACATTGAACACCAGCCACACGACACGGCCTGGATGGCTGTGCGTCAGGCGTGAGAAGAAATTCGACCAGGCGATTGAACCGGCGTAGGCATTGGTCACGTTGATCTTCATCTGCGAGATGATGACCATCAAGCCGGCCAGCACGAGTGAGATCGTCGGGGAATTGGTCATGTAGTTGAAGACGCTTTGATACAGATACGTGGGATCGATGGCCTGTTCCAGCGCCGCGCCGCGCGTCAGGGCCAGATAGGCCAGGAAGGAACCCAATAGCATCTTGATCAGGCCGATGAAGATCCAGCCCGGACCGGCCATCACCATCCAGAACCACCAGCGCTTCTTGTTCTCGGCTGTCAGCGGCGGCAGGAAACGCAGGTAGTCAACCTGCTCGCCTATCTGCGCCATCATCGCGAACAGCACGGAGGAACAGGCACCGAAATAGACGAGATTGAAGTCGTTGCCGGTTTCCAGGGTGGTGGGTGCATAGCGGCTCCAGTCATCGACCTGCGAAAACTCATGCAGGGCCACCAGCGCCAATGCGGCCAGCTGCAATGCCAGCCAGAAACTTTGCGAACCCAACTGGAACCGGCTGATCGCGGTAATGCCATGGGTAACGATCGGCACCACCGCCACTGCACACAGGATATAACCAATCGCCGGCGGGATGCCGAGCAAGGCCTGTAATGCAGAGGCGAGAATGGCGGCTTCGATGGCGAAGAAGATGAACGTGAACGAGGCGTAGATCAGCGAGGTGATCGTGGAGCCGAGATAGCCGAAACCGGCGCCGCGGGTCAGCAGGTCAATGTCGAGCCCATGCTTGGCGGCGTAGTACGTGATTGGCAGGCCAGTGATGAAGATGACGGCGCCGACAGTCAGCATGGCGACGACGGCATTGGTGAAGCCGTAGCTGAGGGTGATGGAAGCAGCGATGGCCTCCAGGGCCAGAAACGCGGTGGCGCCCAGTGCCGTCAGCGCTACCCGTTCAATGCTCCAGCGGCGCGCCTTTGTCGCGGTGAAGCGCAGCGCGTAGTCTTCCAGCGTCTGGTTGCCAACCCAGATGTTGTACTCGCGTCTTACCCGGAAAATCTGTTGCGCTGCACGCATTTACTCGAAGAATCCCCAACCGGAAGGCACCAATTTCAGAGGCAGCAATTAGCGTACCAGCTACGTTATTTGGCTAGTGGTCAAATGACGTAGCGGCCAATGCACTACGTTCATTGGCGGAAGTGCATGGGTCGCGGTTGCAAGGCAATGCAGCACGACAAGCATGCGCGCTATTTCGGTGCAGCTTTGGCGTTGATGGCTGGCAGCGGGCGTGGCGTCTGCAGTTGCGCGAGAAAATCCGTCATGCCGTCGCGCAGTGGCGAGCCGGCAAGAAAGGCTGCCGCCTGTCCCAGCTGACCGCGCGCGCGCAAACTGGCGTAGACGTGCAATTCAAACTGCAGTGACAACTCACGCTCGGCGGCAGACAGACCGAGTAGCGCGAGCACATGCAGCAGGGCTTCGGCTGTGGAGTAACGGTTGCCATCCTGTTTGGCGCGCAGCCAGAAACGGCTTTCTCCACTCATGGGCAGGCTTACGCGCGTACCCCAGGAAGCGACCTGACGCGCCATGTTGGCAGTCTCGCTCCACGAACCATCGAGCAGCAGAATCTGTACCTTGCTTGCATCAATTGCGGCGGGTGCGGGTCTACCGCTCGGGTGCAACACCCACAAATCACGATCAGGCAGCACGACATCGGCTTCGCGCAGCGGCTCGTCGGGTGCCCACAGATGCTGGCGCGAGCCAGTGAACGTGCGATGGATCAGGTTGCCGGTACTGCTCGGACGCAGCTGTTCACGCCGATGCGTCAGCAGATCGATTTGCAGAGGACACTCGACTTCGCGGCGGGCGGCGCAGATGCACCAGCGCAACAACAACTGGCAACTGGTGCAACGTTCTGCCCCTTTGAGTACTACGCTGCGCAACTGCAGCTCAACGGAAGCGCAGATTGCCGCGATTGAGTTCACTGACGGACTTCACGCCCATCAGCTTCATCGCGCGTTCGATTTCGCTGCGGTACTGGCCCAGTGCACGTTCAACACCAGGCTGACCAGCAGCGGCAAGAGCGTACAGATAGAGTCGGCCACCGGAGCAGGCCTTGGCGCCCAGTGACAGCGCTTTCAACACGTGGGTGCCGCGCTGGATACCGCCTTCGCAGACAACATCCAGTTTGTCGCCGACCGCATCGACGATTTCAGCGAGCTGATCGAAGTTGCTGCGGGAGCCATCGAGCTGGCGACCACCATGGTTTGACACCATGATGCCGGTGCAACCGATATCGACTGCCCGTTTGGCATCGGCCACGCTCATGATGCCCTTCAGCGCGAAATGTCCACCCCAGCGGGCACGGATATTCTCGGCATCTTTACAGCTCATCGACTGGTCCAGCATTTTCGCAAAGTAGCTGCCTATCGAGGTTGCCACGTTGGAGCCTTCCTGCACATGCGTGCTGAGGTGCGGCAAGTCGAACTTGGGATGCGTCAGGTAGTTGAATGTCCACGCAGGGCGCGTCGCAAAACTCCACAGACTGGAAGGTGTCAGTCGTGGTGGCGAGGTGAAGCCGGTGTGCAGATCGCGTTCGCGGTTGCCACCGGTGATGGTGTCAACGGTCAGCGCCATCACATCGAACCTGGCCGCCTTCGCGCGATCGATCATGCTGTCGTTGAGGCCGCGATCCTTGTGGAAATAGAACTGGAACATTTTCGGCGTATCAATCATGGCGCCAATTTCTTCGACGCTGACAGTACCAAGCGCCGAGACGCCGAACATCGTGCCAAACTTTTGTGCCGCTTTCGCTACCGCGCGCTCGCCATCGTGATGAAACAAACGCTGCAAGGCAGTGGGTGCGCAGTACAGCGGCATCGCCAGTTTCTTGCCGAACAGCGTCACCGACATGTCGATGTTTTCGACGCCGGCCAGCACATTCGGCACGAGGTCCACGTCATCATAAGCCGCGGTGTTGCGGCGATAGGTCAGCTCATCGTCGGCGGCGCCATCGATGTAATGAAAAATCGGTGACGGCAGCCGCTCTTTGGCAAGCTGACGAAAGTGCTGGAAATTATGGCACTGGGACAATTTCATGACGGGGCTCCGGAAGCGGGCAAGAAAATAGTATTGATGTTGTTATTCGGGGAATGTGGTTTGCGTGTGTATCTAGAGAGTGTGACTGAGGCGATCGCTGTTCAGCATGCCCGTCAGATACTTTTCTATTTTTGGCTTGGCCGGGTTGTCCTTGTCATTGAACTTGACGCCAATGCCCTGCGCTCTGCCACCCTGGGCACCCTGCGGTGTCAACCACACCACGGTGCAGGCCAGTGGAATACGTTCGCTCTCTTCCATCAGGCCCAGCAGGATGAAGACTTCATCACTGATGTCGTAGTGTTTGCGGCTCGGGATAAACAGACCGCCATTTTCAACAAAGGGCATGTACGCCGAATACAGCACTGCCAGATCCTTGATGCTGATCGACAGTATTCCATGCTTGCTGCCTGGGGCCTGGCTGTTGGTTTCCATCGTCTCTTTGGTTGTTGGTGAAGTGGTTGGTGAAGCTATTGGTGAAATTGTTGGCGAACGTTATCCGGTTGAACGTGACGGTCTGCCGGTGACGGCCAGATTGCTCCATTCAGCAAACAATGCTTCCTGCATCAGTTGCGGGTTGGCATTGTTGACGGCCATCGCGGTTTGGCGCGCCTGCACCAGGTTCTGGTACAAGCCATGCAGGCGCCGGATCATACTGACTCCACTGCCCGCATTACACAGCGTCATCAGGGACTGCAGACCGGGGATTGGCAATGTTGTTCCCGCCTGCACCGCTGACAACATGCCGGCGACGCTCAGCAACTGGTAATCAATACTAGTCCGGATTCCCAATTCTTCACATTTTTTTGCAGCCTGCACCGGCGTGGTCTTGCCACCGATCAAGGCCTGCAGCGTTGTCAGCAGCACTTCAAAGCCGAGTTCGGCCTGTTGCTGCGCCAGGTGCAAGGCATGCAAGGGCGCGCCATGGGCGAGTTGCAGGTAAAACGCAGCCTTGTCGGCGGCGACATTCGCGGTCTGCAACCACTGCATGGCTTGTTCCTGCGGTGGCGCCGGGAACTCCAGCAACTGGCAGCGACTGCGCAAGGTAGGCAGCAACAACCCCGGCTGCTCGCTGATCAGGAACAGGAAGGTGCGGGCCGTCGGTTCTTCGAGCGTCTTCAACAGGGCGTTGGCGGAATTATTGTTCATCGCTTCTGCCGGTTTGATGACGATGACCTTGGCGCCATTGCGCTGGGCAGTGTTCTGGGCGAACTCGATGGCATCGCGAATCATTTCGATCTTCAGCTGTCGTAACTCAGGTTGCAGCAACAGCCAGTCGGGATGGGTGCCGGCCTGGAACAGATGGCAGTCCTGGCAGGCGCCGCAGGGACCTTGTGGCGTGCTCTTGCGACAGAACAGATGGCGCGCCATGTGCTGGGCGAATTCCAGTTTGCCGATACCTGGTTTTCCCGTGAGCAACCAGGCGTGCGCAAGTCTGTCATTGCTCCACAAGGCATGCAGGCGATTGAACTGGGTGTGTTGCCATGGCAGGAGTGCTGTCTGGTTAACCGGTTCTGACATCGTTTACTCCGGCATGGCGACAGTGGTCAGCGCCGGCAACTGCAAGCGCTCGGCAACTGCCTGTCGCAGCGCTTGCGCGACAACGGCGACGCTGCCGCTGGCATCAATCAACTGGTGCGTCTGCGGTGAACGGGTGGCGAGCAAGCGAAAGCCATCGCGCACCTTGCGCTGATAGTCCTCTCCCTTTTTCTCAAAGCGGTCTTCACCGCCGCCGCGCTGCCGTGTGCGTGCCAGTGAGGTGGCGGCATCCAGATCCAGCACCAGCGTGAGATCCGGCACCAGCGTGCCCACCACTTCACGATGAATGCGCTCGACGACATCAAGACCAAGACCGCCAGCAATGCCCTGGAACGCCCGCGATGAATCCGCGAAACGATCGGAGATGATCCAGGTGCCCTGCGCCAGCGCTGGCAGAATGGTTTGCTGCAGATGACTGCGGCGGGCGGCATAGACCAGCAGCAGTTCGGTCATGCTGTCCCATTTGTCAGTAGAACCGCTGACAAGCAGGCCGCGAATTTCTTCAGCACCGGGTGAGCCACCGGGTTCGCGCGTCAGCAGCACGGGCACACCGCACTGCAACAAGGCATCGCGCAACAAGCGGCTTTGCACGCCCTTGCCGGCGCCATCGACGCCTTCAATGGCAATGAATTTGCCCGCTGGCCTGGGAGGAGAAGCACTCATGGATTCTGGCCTGACTGATACTGACGCACTGCTGCATTGTGCTCTTCGAGCGTGGTCGAAAAATAGTGGCTGCCATCGCCCTTCGCAACAAAAAACAACGCGGTGCCGGCGGCGGGATGTACTGCGGCCAGAATCGCAGCACGTGAAGGCAGTGCAATCGGTGTCGGTGGCAGGCCTTCGCGCGTATAGCTGTTGTACGGCGTGTCGGTTTGCAGGTGGACGCGCGTCAGGTTGCCATCAAAAGCGGTGCCAATGCCGTAGATCACGGTCGGATCGGTCTGCAACTTCATGCCCATTTGCAGGCGACGCACAAACACGCCGCTTATTTCCGGTTGCTCGCTGCTGAGGCCGGTTTCCTTCTCGACGATGGACGCCATGATCAACGCTTCATATGGTGTTTGATACGGCAGACCTGCATCGCGTTCGGCCCATGCAGCAGTGAGCGCACTGTCCATCATCGCGCGGGCGCGCTGCAGGATGGTCAAGTCCGTGGTGCCACGCGTGAAGTTGTAGGTTTCCGGAAAGATGAGTCCTTCAGGGTAGCGGTCCTGCATCAGGGCTGTCTGCAAACCCGCTGCATCATCCGGATTCAGCGTAACGGCGATCGCGGGATGTGCCTGTATCGCCAACAGGGCTTCCCGCAAGGTCCAGCCTTCGCCGAGCCGCACCTGGTATTCGATGACCTTGCCGTCCAGCAACAACTGCAACAGTGCCAGCGGTGTCATGCCTGCGACCAGTTCGTATTCACCGGC
>JAZKEH010000649.1:0-1075 GCA_040387155.1 Pseudomonadota bacterium
CGAGATCTATTTCAATGCGATCAGCACCGGCATCGAGGCTGTTCTCGAGCAATTCCTTGACGACAGACGCGGGGCGCTCAACGACTTCGCCTGCTGCAATCTGGTTGCACAGGCGCTGACTCAGCAAGTGAATGCGGGCAGCAGCGGAGAGAGCGGAGGAGGAGTTGGACGAAGAGGACACTTACGACGCGGGTATTCTGAGAACCTGACCTGGTCGTATGGTATCACTCTTTAATTGGTTGGTAGCGCGGATGGATTCGAGCGAAACCTCGTAGCTGGTGGCGATCTGCGACAGCGTTTCGCCGCGCGCAATCGTGTGTTCCTTGAAGCTTGCCGCAGTCGCCGCAGCGCCGGGAATTCTCAATACCTGCCCGACCTGGACTAAATTGCTGCGCAGGTTGTTGGCTTCCTTCAGTTCCGCCATCGACACGTTGAAACGTTCGGCCAGCAGCGACAAGGCGTCACCGCGCTGCACGGTATAGGTGCCCGGATTGGCAGGCGTTACACCATGATCCTGTTGCCATGAAATCAGCGTGCCGCGCGGCGGGCGTTGCTGGAACCACGTCGTGATGCCATCGACGAGTGCGCCCGCAAATTGTTTGCGCCACTTGGGAGAATCGAGTTTGTCGGCATCATCACCATTGGTGATGTAGCCGGATTCCACCAGCAACGACGGAATGTCGGCTGATTTCAATTCGACAAAGGCGGCCTGCTCCACATTGTCGCGGCGCATATGCGTGACTCTGCCGAGCGATGAGATCAGCTGATCGCCAATTTCGAGACTGGTGGCGACGCTCGCGGTCATGCTGAGGTCGAGCAGGACGCTGGCAAGTACGGCGTCCTTGTCGCCGAGGCTCACGGAGCCAACACCACCAATAAGGTCTGCGTTGTTTTCCTTGTCAGCCAGGCGGCGTGCTTGTTCGCTGGTAGCTCCACGTTCCGACAGGGCATAAATGGTGGCGCCTTTGGCAGACTTGTTGTCGGCCGCATCGGCGTGAATGGCAATGTAGAGATCCGCGTTCTGCGCATGGCCCATTTCGATGCGCTGGCGCAGCGGAACGTAATAGTCGCCTTC
>JAZKEH010000649.1:1085-4563 GCA_040387155.1 Pseudomonadota bacterium
GTCGCCTTCACGAATCAATACTGCCTTGTAGCCGGGAGTGTCGTTCAACAGGGCTGCGACTTCGCGTGAGATGGCGAGTGTGACCTGTTTTTCCTGCAGTTTGTGCACGCCGATGGCGCCGGGGTCATCACCGCCGTGACCGGCAGAGATCGCAATGACAATGTCGCGCTGGCCGCCCTTGTCGAGGCTGGCAGAAATGGCGGCGATAGGATCGGAGTTGTTGGAGGTAGATCGGGTCGGCGTACCGGCTACGGTACTGGCAGCCGGAGTCATTACAGTGTTCGTGGCAACAGGAGCCGTCGTCACAGCAGTGGCGACGAGATCATAAAGATCGATCACCAGTCGATCGCCGTACTGCTCATTCTTACCCAGCGTGAAACTGCGCGGCTCGACCTTGTTGCGCAGATCCAAGGTGATTTTGAGATCGTGCTCGCCCAGCAAGGCGCTGCTGATGCCGGCAACCGGCGTATCGCCCAGACTCAAATTGTCGAATTGGCCGGCAAAACTGGATGCTTTCAGGTTCAGGATCAAACGCTGCGGATCGTCTTGCGAGATGAGGTCGTATTGCAGCGGGCCGTCGAGATCAAACACCAGGCGGGTGTATTCCGGCGCTCGATAGCTGCGCACGCCTTCGATATTGGCGGCCATCGATGACGACGAACCGCCACAAAGCGCGAGCAAGACCAGCAGGACCGGGCCAAAAGGCTTCATGCGGAGGGGTGTTTCCAATTGCAATAATTATATAATTTACAATTGCTTGAGAGGGAAAGCTAGGGAAATTCTAGAAATGTTCCCTAAGTGCAAGCCGCCCGCTGTGATGGCGGAGGCAAGTTTCAGCCAGAGAGCTGCTCTTCGAGCTGTTGGCTCAACTGTTGGCCGCGCTCGGTGCAGGGCTGCCAACGGAGTCGTCTGCCATTGGCTTCTACACTGAGGCTCAGCGCCAGATCTGGCTGGGGCAGCCAGTGTTGTCCGCGTTCCGGCCACTCCACCAGGGTCAGCGTGTCGGCATCGAGAAAATCGCGCACGCCGAGAAAATGCAGCTCTTCCGGGTCGTTCAGCCGGTACAGGTCATAGTGCAGAACGTGGCCGGTCGCCAGCTCATACGGCTCGACCAGCGTGTAGGTGGGGCTCTTCACGGCGCCGTGGTGACCCAGCGCCTGGATCAGGCCGCGGCTGAATGTCGTCTTGCCGCTGCCAAGGTCGCCTTGCAGCGTAAACAAACCGCGGCCTTCAGAAAGTCGTGCCAGCAGGGCGCCAGCGGCCAGCGTCGCGGCCTCGTCGGCCAGGAAAATGCCGGTGTTCATGGGTTCAGTAACTGCCGCAACCAGGGAAACAGATCGCTGGCCAGCAAGCCGCGTTCGCCCTGTTCCGCCGCCGCGAGATCAGCGGCCTTGCTGTGCACGCACATGCCGATGCGGGCACTGGTGGCGAGGTCGAAGCCTTGTGCCAATAACGCCCCGCAGACACCGCTCAACACATCGCCCATGCCGCCACTGGCCATGCCTGGGTTGCCGTGCTGACAACGCTCCACTTTCTGGCGCGTGGCGGGTTGGGTGCAAACCAGCGACCCCTGGCCTTTGAGGATGACAGCGCCACCGAATTCTTCCTGCAGTTGACGCACAGCGCCTTCACGCTCAACCTGGATTTCGACGGTGGATTTTTCCAGCAAACGACCGGCTTCGCCCGCGTGAGGTGTAAGTATCCACTTGTCGTAGAAGGGTAGTATTTCCGGGCTTTCGAGTTGGGTGAGCAGGTTCAGGCCGTCGGCATCCAGCACGATGGGTAACTGTTCGGCCTGGGCATGAATGAGGGTGGTCCGGAAGCAGCTTCGTGACCAGTTGCTCTGGCCCAGGCCGGGGCCCAGCACCAACACACTGGCGCGAGCCAACAGCGGCAACAAGGCGCCAGGTTCGCTGACTCCGCGGACCATCAGTTCGGGACGTCGGGCCACAAAGCTGGCCGCATGCAAGGGATGGGTGGCAACCGACACCAGTCCGGCGCCGCAACGCAGGGCGGCTTCTGCCGCCAGCAAGGCGGCACCGGCCATGCCTTCATCGCCGCCGACTATCAGCACGTGGCCGTAGTCACCTTTGAAACTGTCACGGGGGCGGGGGCTCAGCAGCGTGCGGAGCATGTCCCAATCAAGAGGCGGAATCATAGGAAGCCAGATAAAACAAACCCCGCCGGAGGGCAGGGTTGAAAGCAGCAAAGCAAAGCAAAAAAGTAATAGCTATCGCAGCGCTTACTGGGTCTGCAGATGACGTTTGCCCAGCGTGATGTGGCGTGGACCAGAGGTTGCTACCTGGCCGCTTACGCCCAGCGGGATCTGTTGCACTTTGCCGCCGCCAGACAGGAACTTGGCAGTTTGGGCTTCGATCGAATCGGCAGAGAAATCGTCGTTCTGGTTAAGGACGCTTTTGGATTTGGTGTTTTTTGCTGGAGTAGCCATGGTGACCCTTAGTCTCAGTAGGAAGTTGAAACAATAGAACTGATGGTAATACGGCTTGGTACTTGGTCTTCACCGTCAACTGCGCGGCAGGGAGACGGGCCGCGGATTATAGTGATTTTTGGGGGGTTCTGCCTATATTGACAAGCTTAAAAGCGTGATAGAACTGTGGTGTCCCTGCCTTGGGTACAGCGACACAGGCCTGTTAGCCGCCGTTAATGCGGGGTGGACAGGCACTGGATGTGAGCAGGGTCACACCCAGTCCGTGCTGGCGGCTTGCTCTTTACACCGTTGTTGCACTAAAGGGGCCAGCACAACCGGCCCCCTCTGGCTAATCGCCGGTGATGAGGTTCAACAAGGCCGCCTGCCCGCGGCCATTGGCAGCCAGACAGCGTTGCAACGCACCTGCCAATTCGGCCGGGTCATCCACTCGTTCACCATAGCCACCGCAGGCCTGCATGATGCCTTCGTAGGCCGGGGACTCACCCAGCGATACCAGCGGCATCATCACTTCCTTCGATGCCAAACCTTCCGGGTACATGCCCAGCGTAGAGCGATGCACCGCGTTCCAGCGCGCGTTGTTCATCACGAGCGTCGTCGTCGGCAGGTTATACATACGCGCCACATGATGTGCTGCCGTCGGGCAGCCAAACATGTAGGAGCCGTCGCCCACCATCAGGATGACATTCTTCGCCGGTGCGCCCAGTTTGGCGCCAACTGCGGCACCCAGCCCAAAGCCAAGACCGCCTGCCAGACTGCTCGACAGATACGAGCGCGGTTCACTGAGCGCCAGGAAGTCGAGTGGCACGCCCATCTCATTGACGATGATGGTGTTGTTGCCAACAACCTGATTCACGCAGTGCGCAATCCAAGCCGGATGCATTGGCCTGCGCGTCGCCACGCTTTGCACGAGTGCTTGTTGCTTGCTGGCACGTGCGCTGGAGATAGCGCGAAAAGTAGCCTGGCGCTTGCTGATGAGTTCGCTCTTGCCCGCACACGCTTTCTGCAACGCGGCCTCCAGCATCTCCAATG
>JAZKEH010000650.1:0-3765 GCA_040387155.1 Pseudomonadota bacterium
ATGATTGCGAGCACAAAGTCGGTGTGCGCTTCCGGCAGGAAGTACATTTTCTGAATGCTGTTGCCAAGACCAACACCAAACCATTCACCACGACCGAAACCAATCAGCGCTTGCGCCAACTGATAGCCCGAACCAAAGACAACGTCCTCACTGAACGGGTTCTGCATCGTTTGCAAGAACGTCGTGAGGCGCATCTGGCGATAGTCGGAAGTTATGATAGCCAACCAACCACCACCACCGAGAATGCAGCCCGCCAGAATCATGTAGAACAGATTGATACCGCCAAGAAACAGCATGCCCATGACAGCGAGACACAACACAACGGTCGCGCCGAAGTCAGGCTCAAGCAGTAATCCCACAACGGGCGCCAGTAACATTGCCGGATACACCAGGCCGCGCAACGATGAACGCACAAGTTCGCGGTGGCGACTGAGGAACCAGGCAGTAAAAGTAACAACAAAGAGTTTGGCTACTTCAGATGCCTGCAACCCAAAACCTGGTAGGTTGATCCAGCGTCTGGCACCATTAACTTCATTGCCGATGCCTGGGATGAGCACCAACACCAGTGCGACGTAGGCGACAAAAAGCAACAGCACGCTACTGCGATACCATAGTCGCATCGGGTTCATGATGATGACGAACCCGGCAGCGCAACCGGCCAACAAGAACACCAGTTGGCGTTTGAAAAAGTAGAAGGCATCGCCGTAGGTGCGGCTGCCAACCTCGATAGAGGCTGAGGTCATCATGACCAGACCAAAGGTCAGCAACAACGCAACCATGATGATGAGTGCAGGATCGCCGTAGTACTGGCGCGTGCTGAGCGTGTGCGGCATCGTCAGGCTGGTCATGCCAATGCCCTCACGAGTTGCGTGAATACATCACCGCGGTGTTCATAGTTGTTGAACATGTCGAAGCTGGCGCAGGCTGGCGACAACAGCACCAATTCGTCCTTGTTTGCTTCAGCATGGGCGCTAGTGACTGCTGATTGCAGCGAGTCGACACGCACTACCGGAACTACACCCTGTAGTACTTCCTCTATCCTGCCAGCGTCCTCGCCAAACAGAATCGCTCGGCTGCCAAACTTGCGCATCACCGGCGCCAACTCCGCAAAGTCAGCACCCTTGCCAACGCCGCCAGCCAGCAGAATCACTTTGCCGCTGCTACCTAGACCGGTAATTGCTGCAACACTGGCGCCAACGTTGGTGCCTTTTGAATCGTTATACCAGCGCACATCGTTATGAGTGGCCACCCACTGGCAGCGATGTGGCAAGCCAGGAAAAGTGCGCAAGGTCGCCAGCATTGAGTCGAACGGCAGACCAA
The DNA here is from genome assembly GCA_040387155.1 of Pseudomonadota bacterium. Lineage (GTDB taxonomy): Bacteria > Pseudomonadota > Gammaproteobacteria > Pseudomonadales > Pseudohongiellaceae > CAILUG01. The sequence continues at coordinate 1,321 of JAZKEH010000650.1, forward strand.
CAGCATGACCGAGTGCCAGCGCCGCCAGTGCGTTCGCCACATTGTGCTGGCCAGCTATTTTCAGTTCAGACACCGGCATCAGCGCTTCCCGCTTCCACGCCAGTTGCAGCTGTCCACCGCGAATGACGACAGCAAAGTCGTTGCTGTCTTCATGACCGAGGCCAAAGCTGCTCACCTGTACTGAAGGAGACAGTAGCGGGCGACTCAGCGCATCATCACGATTGACGACGATCTGCTCGCAGCCCTGGAAGATCCGATGCTTGGCTGCATGGTAGGCCTGCATCGAATCGTAGCGGTCCATGTGGTCAGGGCTCATGTTCAGCACTGTCGCCACCTTCGCCTTGAGGTTGTGCGTGGTTTCGAGCTGAAAACTGGAAAGCTCAAGCACGTATAAGTCGTACTCTGCGCCATCAAGCAAATCGAGCACCGGTGTGCCGATATTGCCGCACACGGCCACCTTGCGACCCGCGGCTTTTGCCATCTCTCCGACCAGCGTCGTAACCGTGCTCTTTGCATTGGATCCAGTAATGGCGACGAGCGGCGCCTGGACAGTGCGGGCAAACAAATCGATATCACCGGTCAGCGTTGCTCCGGCGCGTACTGCACTGCGCACAGCTGACACGCGTGGATCAACGCCAGGACTCATTACCAATGCTTTCGCCTGTTGCAATGTTGCGGCCTGCAATTCACCACATTCGACTTGTACGTCGGCAAATTCTCGCTTGAAAGCGTCCAGACCCGGTGGCTGCTCGCGCGTATCAACAGCGGCGAAACGCACACCTTGCTTGTGCAACCAGCGCGCGCACGACACACCGGTCTTCCCGAGACCGACAATGACATGCGTTGTGTTGGGTGCCAGTTGCATTGTTCTTTGTTACCTGATTTTCAGCGTTGCCAAACCGATCAGCACCAGAATGATTGTGATGATCCAGAACCGCACAATGACGCGCGGCTCTGGCCAGCCCTTCAATTCGAAGTGATGATGAATTGGTGCCATCCGGAAAATTCGCTTGCCGGTGAGTTTGAAGGAGGCGACCTGCAACATTACGGATACGGTTTCCATGACGAACACGCCACCCATGATCACCAGTACGATTTCGTGGCGGATCATGACGGCGATAACACCCAAGGCCGCGCCCAGCGACAGCGCGCCGACGTCACCCATGAATATCTGCGCCGGATAGGTGTTGAACCACAGAAAACCCAGACCTGCGCCAGCGAGTGCCGCGCAATACACCGCAAGTTCGCCAGCTCCGGCGATGTAGGGAATATTCAGGTAGGAAGAGAACTCGGTATTGCCCGTGAGGTAGGCAATGATGCCCAGTGCGCCTGCCACCATGACGCTCGGGAGAATGGCAAGGCCATCAAGACCATCCGTGAGATTCACAGCGTTGCTGAAACCCACCACCATGAAATAGGTGAAGAGGATGTAGAACAGCCCCATGTTCAGCGCGACATTCTTGAAGAACGGCACAAACAGTTGGGTCTCCGCCGGGATGCCGGCCACGCTGTACAAATAAATGGCAGTGATCAATGCAAACAGGCTCTGCCAGAAATACTTCCAGCGGGCAGGCAGTCCTTTCGGATTGCGCTCAAACACCTTGCGATAGTCATCAACCCAGCCAATGGCGCCAAAGCCAACGGTGACCAGCATGACTACCCACACATAATGGTTGCTCAAATCGGACCACAACAGACTGCTGAACAGGATGCTGACAAGGATCAGTGCTCCACCCATCGTTGGCGTACCGGCCTTGCCGAGATGTGATTGCGGGCCATCCTGGCGGACGACCTGGCCAATCTTCTGGTTGGTCAGCCGACGTATCACCGCAGGACCAATCAACAATGACAACGTGAGGGCAGTCAACACACCAAAAATCGTGCGCACAGTCAGATACTGGAATACCAGAAAGTCCGAGTTGTACTGTGCAAGATAGTTGGCCAGCCACAGCAGCATCCGTCAGTTCTCCTTTTCAACCAGCAGTTGCACGACGCGCTCCATGCCGGCGCTGCGGGAGCCCTTCACCAGCACACTTACCTGCTCATTCAATAGTGGGCGCAACAGAGCGCCAATCGCTGCGCAGTCGACTGCATGCACGCCGTTGTCGCCAAAGGCGGCAAGCGCTTCCAGCATCAACGTTCCCGTTGCAATGAAATGTTCAATGCCCTGCTCGCGGGCATAGGTTCCCACTTCACGATGCCCTGCTTCCTTGAGAGAGCCGAGCTCACCCATGTCGCCACCCACGATGATGCGTGTGCCTGGTTGCGTAGCCAGCACATCGATGGCCGCCTTGAAAGAAGCGGGGCTCGCGTTGTAGGTATCGTCAAGAATCACGGAGCCATTCAGGCCACGCTTGATGACAAGGCGACCTTTGACACTGTGCATTTGCTGCAAACCGCTTTGCACCTGGCCGAGGGTTGCACCCGCCTCAAGCGCCAGTGCAG
>JAZKEH010000651.1:0-18076 GCA_040387155.1 Pseudomonadota bacterium
GCGTATTCCCGACCAGCTCAACGAGGATATTGCCTATCGCATAGGTCGTGCCTATGCCGCGTTTCTCAAGCCTGCCAAAGTCGTTGTGGGCTATGACATTCGCCTGAGCAGCCAAAGTATTTGCGCCGCGCTCAGCAAGGGATTGATGGACTCGGGAGTTGATGTCTTCAACATCGGCTTGTGCGGTACTGAAGAAATCTATTTCGCCACCAGTCACCTCGGCGTGGATGGCGGTATTGCTGTAACGGCCAGTCACAATCCGAAGGACTACAACGGCATGAAGTTTGTGCGTGAAGAGTCGCGCCCGATCAGTGGCGATACCGGCCTCAACGACATAAAGCTGTTGGCGGAGCGCAATGAGTTTGCGGCGATTGGCAAACGTGGCAACGAACAGGCAGTGGATACGAAAGCGGCCTATGTCGAGCATCTGCTTGGCTATGTGGATGTCAGCAAACTGAAGCCGCTGACAGTGGTTTGCAATGCCGGCAACGGCGGAGCGGGGCGCATCATTGATCTGCTGGAACCCCATCTGCCATTCAAGTTCATCAAGGTGCATCACAATCCCGATGGAAATTTCCCCAATGGTGTTCCCAATCCATTGCTGGAAGAAAATCGCCAACCGACTGTTGATGTGATGCTGAAAGCCAAGGCTGATGTTGCCATTGCCTGGGACGGTGATTTTGACCGTTGCTTCTTCTTTGATGAGAAGGGCGGCTTCATTGAGGGCTATTACATTGTTGGCCTGTTGGCTGAAGCGTTCCTGAAGAAAAATCCGGGCAGCAAAATCATTCACGATCCGCGTCTGGTGTGGAACACCGAGGCTGTCGTGAAGGAGTTTGGTGGTAAGACGGTCCAGTGCAAATCAGGCCATGCCTTCATCAAGGAAATGATGCGCAAGGAAGATGCAGTCTACGGCGGCGAAATGAGCGCCCATCATTACTTCCGTGATTTCTTCTATTGCGACAGCGGCATGGTGCCGTGGTTGCTCGTGCTTGAGTTGATTGGCGAGCGCGGCAAACCCCTATCCGAACTCGTCGAGGAAGCCATTGCCCGTTTCCCCGCCAGCGGCGAGATCAACCGGACTGTTACAGACGCCAAAGCAGTTATCGACAAGGTGCTGGCGAAGTACAAAGCGCACGCGCTCGATATTGATTACACCGATGGCGTCAGCGTCAGCTTTGCGGATTGGCGCTTCAATCTGCGCATGTCGAATACGGAGCCGGTGATTCGTCTGAACGTTGAATCACGCGGCAGTATTCCGTTAATGCAGCAGAAGACCGATGAAATTCTGCAATTGATGGGCGGCGACTCGCCCACTCACTAAGCCTGGCCAGCCGGCCATTTATTGAACGCTACGATTCTCGATCAGATTCTGCACTACAGCAGGATCTGCGAGAGTCGTGGTGTCTCCCAGGTTCTCCAGTTCATTCGCGGCAATTTTGCGCAGGATGCGACGCATGATTTTGCCTGAACGGGTTTTTGGCAGTCCGGGCGCCCATTGAATAATGTCCGGGCGAGCGATGGCGCCAATCTCTTTTGTGACCATCGCCATCAGTTCTTTGCGCAATGCATCTGACGGTGTCACTCCCACCATCAGGCTGACATAGGCATAGATACCTTGTCCCTTGATCGCATGCGGATAGCCAACAACGGCAGCCTCAGCCACTTGTGGATGCAGGACGAGTGCGCTTTCCACTTCTGCTGTTCCCAGACGATGACCTGAGACATTCAGTACGTCGTCAACACGACCCGTGATCCACCAGAAGCCATCTTCGTCGCGACGAGCGCCGTCACCGGTGAAGTAGTAACCCTTGTAAGTCGAGTAGTAGGTGTCGATGCAGCGTTGATGGTCACCATAGACCGTGCGCAGCTGGGCTGGCCATGACATCGTTAGCACGAGATTGCCGGAGGTGGCGCCTTCAAGGATTTTTCCCTCCGGGTCGACAAGCTCTGGTTTCACGCCGAAGAATGGCAGTGTGGCTGAGCCTGGCTTGAGATCAGTCACGCCAGGCAGTGGTGTGATCATGTGGCCGCCGGTTTCCGTTTGCCACCACGTATCCATGACGGGACAACGACCGGAACCGACGACGTGGTAATACCACTCCCAGGCTTCCGGGTTGATGGGCTCGCCAACACTGCCGAGTATGCGCAGCGATTCGCGTGATGTACGCAATACAGGCGCATCGCCCTGCGCCATCAAGGCACGTATTGCGGTGGGTGCCGTGTAGAACTGGTTGACCTTGTATTTGTCGATGACCTGCCAGAAGCGCGAACAGTCGGGATAGGTGGGGACACCTTCAAACATAAGCGTTGTAGCCCCATTCGCAAGCGGGCCATAGAGAATGTACGTATGGCCAGTCACCCAGCCAACATCGGCCGCACACCAGTAAATGTCGCCGTCGTGATAATCGAACACGTATTTGTGTGTCATTGCTGCGTGCAGCAAATAGCCAGCTGTGGTGTGCAGCACACCTTTGGGTTTGCCAGTCGAGCCCGAGGTGTACAGGACAAATAGGGGATCTTCGCTGTCCATCGGTTCAGCCACGCATTGCGTGGGCTGTGCTGCAGTTGCTTCGTGATACCAGAGATCGCGGCCCTCCTGCCAGGCGACTGCATTGCCGGTGCGGCGCACCACCAATACCGTGCTGACATTGGGGCAGCGCGTAACCGCCGCGTCGGTGTTGGCTTTGAGCGGCACCAGTTTGCCGCCACGCACCCCTTCATCGGCGGTGATGACGACACGGCAGTCGGAATCGAGAATGCGATCCTTCAATGACTCCGGCGAAAAGCCGCCGAAAACAACGGAATGGATGGCGCCAATCCTTGCGCAGGCAAGCATTGCAAACGCCGCTTCCGGAATCATTGGCATGTAGATGCAGACGCGATCACCCTTGTTGACGCCACGGGCGCGTAACACATTGGCGAGCTTGCCAACGCTGTCGTGCAGTTCCTGATAGGTAACCTTGCGATCCTGGCCGGGTTCATCACCTTCCCACAAAATCGCAATCTGATTGGCGCGTGCGGGCAAGTGGCGATCAATGCAATTGAGCGCGACATTGAGCTTGCCATCAATGAACCATCGCACATCGCCCGTGGCCATGTTGCCTTCATGCACGTGGGAGAAAGGCTTTTCCCATTGCAGAAATTCATTGGCCATGCGTGGCCAGAAAGTGTCGGGGGAGTTGATCGACTCTGCGTAGAGTGTGTCGTACGTTGCCTTGTCGAGATGAGTCTTGCCCTTTAATGCAGGGGAGACGGGATAGAGCTTGCTGCCAGACACGATAAAGACCTCGGCTGTTTCGAAGGGAGTCGAGTTTGCAAGGCTTTCAGAGGGTGCGCAAGGCGCGACTTTGGTAGTACGACCTGACGAGAATATTCAGGATCTGTTGCTGGTAGCGGAGCCGACCAGGGCCGACTCCGGGCAGGGGTCAGGCAGCCTGGACAGGGATTGTATTGCTGGTACGGACAACGTGATTCTGTTCGTCCAGATACAGCAGTTTGGGTTTGTGGTTGAGCAGTTCGACGTCGCTGTAGCTCGCATAGGCGGCAATGATGACGCGATCACCGACCGCGGCTTTATGGGCGGCGGCACCGTTGACGGAAATGATGCGGGAGCCGGCTTCGCCACGAATAGCGTAGGTCGTGAAGCGCTCACCGTTCGTCACGTTGTAAATCTGGATCTGTTCGTACTCGCGGATGCCGGAGGCATCCAGCAGGTTGCTGTCGATCGCGCACGAGCCATCGTAGTCGAGCTCGGAATGAGTGACGCAGGCGCGGTGCAGTTTGGCTTTCAGCATTAGGGTTTGCATAGACAACCTCGGACAACGACCCTCAAACAACGGGCGCGTATTATCCCCCCAGAGACCGTCGCAGGGCAAACCTGTGGCCACTAGCCGGTGGAAGGTGCCTCGACCGTCACATTGTCGATAAGTCGGGTCTGGCCTGCGTAAGCTGCTGTTAACAATACCAATTGCTGGCTCAGGCTGGTTGCCGGCAGCAGGGTTGTGCGGTCGGCCACGTGGAAATAATCAGGCCGTAGTCCGGCAGCGTGCAGTTGCGTGCAAGCGAATTGTTCGAGTTGCGGAAAATCCCGCTCGCCATTCCCTATTTGCTGCGCCACCTGCTGCAAGGTTGCATGGATGGCCGTCGCCTGGCTGCGCTGCTCGGTCGACAGAAAGCCATTGCGCGAACTCATGGCCAGTCCGGAGGCTTCGCGAACAGTCGGCAAGCCGACCAATCGCAGTGGCATCTGCAAGTCCGCCACCATTCGGCTGATGATGAAGAATTGTTGAAAATCCTTGAGGCCGAAGAACGCGACATCCGGCTGCGTCATGTTGAATAACTTGCAGACGATGGTACAGACGCCATCAAAATGACCGGGGCGCGATTTGCCGCAATACAGAGTCGACAGGTGCGGCACGCTGATAAGTGTTTGTTGCTTGAGACCCCAGGGATACAGCTCTGCGACGGCAGGTGTGAACACTGCATCGCAGCCGGCCTGTGTCAGTGCAACCTTGTCAGCGTCCAGGGTGCGCGGATAGCGGGCAAGGTCTTCATTCGGTCCGAACTGCAATGGATTCACGAAAATGGTGGCGATGACGAAGTCGCATTGGGCTTTGGCGGCAGTGACCAGGGACACGTGCCCTGCATGCAGGTTGCCCATGGTCGGCACCAGTCCAATCGTACGGCCTTGCCGCTGCTGCACAGCAAGCAACTCTTTCAGCGCCGACAGCGTGTCGATTTGCAGCGTCATGACTAGTTGTACGAATGCTCTGCAGCCGGGAACCGCTGCTGCTTCACTGCCGCCACGTAGGCTGCAATGGCACCTTGAATACCGGCGTTGGAATCGGGCAGGAAGTTTTTGACGAAGCGCGGCGTGATTGGCGAGATGCCCAACACGTCATGCAGCACCATGATCTGTCCATCGACTTCGCGGCCGGCGCCGATGCCTATCACCGGAATCGATACGCTCTCGCTGATCGTGCGCCCAAGTGTGGCGGGGATGCATTCGAGCAACAGCATGTTGGCGCCGTACTGTTCGAGCAATTTGGCTTCTTCGATGATGGTGTTGGCCGCGTCGGGATCGCGGCCCTGTACACGGAAGCCGCCGATGCGATTGACGGATTGCGGCGTGAGTCCCATGTGCGCGCAAACGGGAATGCCACGCTCGGTAAGCAAGCGCGTTGTTTCGGCAATCCAGGCGCCGCCTTCCAGTTTCACGATCTGGCCACCGGCACGCATCAGGCGAGCAGCGTTGTCGAGTGTCTGTGCTTCAGAGGCATATGACATGAACGGCAGATCAGCCATCAGCAGCGCACCTTTGTTGCCGCGTTTGACGCACTGCATGTGGTAGACCATGTCATCCATGGTGACTGGCAGTGTGGAATCGTGTCCCTGCAGCACCATGCCAAGCGAATCACCTACCAGCAGTACTTCAACGCCAGCGTCGTTGCACAGCCCGGCAAACAACGCATCATAGGCAGTGATGCACACAAACTTTTCGCCACGCCTTTTCATGTCCTGCAGGGTGTAGAGAGTAGTGGTGGTAGCCATGGCGTTCACCGTTGATTGGATTCGGGAGCGGGATTATAGCGGGGAAGTCGTCTGCGGCCCTAAAGGAGGCTTGGACGCGGATTGAAGTAGTTGCGGCTGCCCTTGCGCATGCCCCGAATATGGCGCAACAACAGCTCATAATCTTCATCGCTGCGCACAAAGTTCACATCAGCGCTGTTCACTACCAACAGTGTGCTTTTGTCGTAGTAATGGAAGAACTCGGTATAGGCATTGGTCAGATTGGTCAGGTACTGCTCGTTGATCATCTGTTCGGCCGGAATACCCCGCTTGTTGATGCGCTGCATCAACACTTCCACGGGCGCCTGCAGGTAGATCACAAGATCTGGCGTCGGCGCATCAATTGTCAGATGGTCGTAGACATTTTCATACAGACCAAATTCGTCCGCATCCAGATTAAGCTTGGCAAACAGCCGATCCTTCTCGATGAGGAAGTCGGCTACGCGTACCGGTTCGAACAGATCGTTCTGGCGTAATTGCTGTAGTTGCTGGGCGCGCTGGAACAGGAAGAACAACTGGGTGGCGAGCGCATGCTGTTTGGGGTTGTGATAAAAGCGATCGAGAAACGGATTCTCTTCACTTTTCTCCAGCAGCATTTCGTAGTTGAAACTGTGTGCCAGTCGTTTGGCGAGCGAGGTCTTGCCAACACCGATAGGACCTTCCACCACGATGTAGTGCGGCATGCCGGAATTGTTGGCGGGAGTTTCGGTCACAGCGCGATTGGCTCGTTCACAACGGTTTTGGTTTGGCCTGACGGGATTTTACTTTGCGTCTGCGTTTTTTTGCATTGCCTGCCGGCGCCTGTGTCTGGAAGGAAGACAGCATGGTAGTGCGATGCTCTGGCGTTGCAGTCTGATACTCATTCCACCAGGTGCCAAGCCCCTCTAGATCTTCACCGCTTTGTTCGCGCAACAACAGGAAGTCGAAGGCCGCACGGAAACGTTTGTGTGTCAGCAGCAAATCGGCACGTTTGCCGCGACGTTCGGTAAAGCGGTGCTGCAGCTCCCAGATTTCCCGCACGGGAAAACTGAAGCGCTTGGGGATTGCTATGCGATCCACTTGCAGGTCCAGAACTTGCTGGCCGGCATCCTGCAGATCGGTAATGGCGGAGCCACTGCTGCCACGTTTTTCCAATGCCTGTTGCAATGCGGGCCACAGCAGCACTGCCAGCAGGAATACCGGTGTAATGCTCTTGCCTTCAGCGAGTCGGGCATCGGTACTGCTGAAGGCTGCTTCGAGCAAGACTTCATAGCGTCCCGGTGCAGCGGAAATTGCCGCTGCAGTGCCTGGAAACAAATGACGGAACACATCGTAGTGCTGCAACAGGCGATAAGTCGGCAAGCTGTGGCCAGAGAGGAACAACTTCAGGAACTCGTCAAACAGGCGGGCTGTCGGGATGGATTCCAGCAGTTTTGCGCACTGTGGCAGTGGGCCTGCCGTTTCGGGGCTGATACTGAAATCCAGTTTGGCAGCGAGTCTGATGGCGCGTAATACCCGAACAGGATCTTCGCGATAGCGTAAGGCCGGATCGCCGATCATGCGCAAGGTGCGACGATCAATATCAGCCATGCCATCGACATAGTCGTGCACGACAAAATTCTTCACGGTGTAGTACAGCGCATTCACGGTGAAGTCGCGGCGTTGCACGTCTTCTTCAATGCTGCCGTACACGTTGTCGCGCAGGATCATGCCGCTGGCGGATTTGACGGAGTCGAGCTTCGCTTCTGCTCGGGACAGCGTGTCATCTTCCGTAAAGGCAACGTTGTCGCTGTTGTGGGCGCGGAATGTCGAGACTTCGATGATCTCGCGGCCGAAATGGACGTGAACGATGCGGAAGCGGCGACCAATGATGCGTGAATTGCGAAACAGCCCCCGGATCTGCTCGGGGGTCGCATTGGTGGCGATGTCGAAGTCCTTGGGCTTCATGCCCAACAGCAAGTCGCGCACACCGCCACCGACGATGTAGGCGTCGTAACCGCCATCGATAAGACCGTAGAGCACTTTCAGGCTGCTGGGGCTGATCGCCTGGCGGGAGATGCCATGTTCACTGCGACTGAGGATGCGGGGGGCAGGAAGGTTGCCGGGTGTCGGTGCGGCCGGGCTGCCTGAGCTTGGGGTAGTGGCGGTGATGGGGAAGTCCTGCCCTGCAATGATTGATACCGCATTCTACACTCTACAGTGCGGTTCTGAATTGAAACCCCAAAAGCAAAAAACCCGGGGGAGGTCCCCCGGGTTTTGAATGTGCTCGTTTGTTTTTATTGTTAAGCGTTGGACGTCCCGTCCGTGTTTTTGTTGTTGGTCATGGACCGAAAGCGGTTCGGAATTACCCCTTGCTATGTAGAGTCTGCTCAACTGTCGCCGGTTTCCGGTTCTTTCCAGTTGAACCCACCATTGCGGGCGGGGTGACTCTTTGTGCTACTGCTTTTTTTGTCGCGTTAATTGTTATTGGTTTGCGTTGTTGTTATTGCAGAACACCTATTCTTAAAAGCAGCATCTGTGCCAATTTGGTAAAAATTGTGATTTCTATATATTTCAATGGGTTGGAGCATGGCCTCAGGGAGGGAATAAGCAAGAAATATGGGTATTGTTACGAAAGGGCCGGATTTCTGTTACCGGAAGGAGTAACAGGTAACGGATTTCCTGGCCTCAACTAAGGGTTTTAACCTCCCTTTTTGCGGCGAGGAAGATCAAAGCGTTGGCGGCGCTCCCACAAGCATTTGCGGCTGATGCCCAGCTTCTTGGCTAGCTCCGTTTCGTTCATTTGCTCCTGATGTTCCAGCACAAAGCGCTGGAAGTAGTCCTGCAGGGACAGGTCTTCGGTGGGATCGTCTTCGATGGAGAGGGTTTCTGGCTGTTTGCGGCCCGGACCGTCCGCTGGCGCATTGGTCTTGGGATCAATCCGAACCAGTTCTACATCCAGCCCGAGCAGGTCTATCGCAATTTCATCGCCTTCAGACAGGATGACGGCGCGCTCCACCGCATTTTCCAGTTCACGCACGTTGCCGGGCCAAGGGTAGGTAGTAACTGCCTGGATGGCATCGGCGCTGTAGCGCATCGGTTCGTGATCCATGCGTTTGCAGGTATTGGCCAGGATCTTCTCGGCCAGTTCCAGAATGTCGTTGCCGCGTTCGCGTAGTGGTGGAATATGCAGCGGCATTACGTTGATGCGGTAGAACAGGTCTTCACGGAAGCGCCCTTCACGCACGAACTGTTTGAGGTCGCGGTGAGTAGCGGCCACCAGACGGACATCTACTTTCTGCGACTGCACGGAGCCGACCTTGCGGATTTCGTGTTCCTGCAGCACGCGTAACAGCCTAGCCTGGGCTTCCAGCGGCAGTTCGCCGATTTCGTCGAGAAACAACGTGCCATTGTTGGCCGCTTCCACCAGGCCGGTCCGGGTGGCGGTAGCGCCAGTGAACGAGCCCTTTTCATGACCGAACAATTCGGATTCGATGAGGTTTTCCGGAATTGCTGCGCAGTTGACGGAAATCAGGGCCGAATCGCGTCGTGAGCTGGACTCATGCAGCGCCCGTGCTACCAACTCCTTGCCGGTGCCTGACTCTCCCTGGATCAGTACTGAGGAAGTTGTTTGTGCAACCTTGCGGATGCGACGAAACAACTCCTGCATCGCAGGGCAGCTGCCGACCATGCCAGTGACCGGCTCTTCACCCGGTCGTGGCTGTCGGCGGCTCTTGTTGCGGTTTTTTTGGTCGCTGCCGATAACCCGGCTCAGCGTGGAGAGAATTTCTTCGTGTTCAAATGGCTTGGAGATGTAGTCGACGGCGCCGATTTTCATTGAGTCGATGGCGCTGCGCAGGCTGGCGTAGCTGGTCATGATGAGGACGGGAGTGGGCGTTCGTTTGATCAGCTCGGTGCCAGGCAGGCCGGGTAATCGCAGATCGCTGATGATGACATCGAAGCTGTCCAGCTCATGCTTGTCGCTGGCTTCCTGCACAGAGCCTGCTTCGCTCACCGCATAACCATTACGCTCCAGCAGCCTTCGCAACGCACTGCGGATGACGTCTTCATCTTCGACGAGAAGGATGCGGTTCATACGGCCCTGGAAGTAACACGTTAAGCGGGAGATGGGGCTGACAGTATGATTTTAAAGGACTTGTCGGCCGGATTCTGTTACCAAAGTGCCCGGATCATAACAAGGAAAAGTAACAATTACTCGTGTTCCTTTTTTTCCCACCATGACGCCAGAGTCCATCGTGTGGCTGTGGATTTGGACGTGGCCCCCCAGGTCCGTGACCAACCGATAGACCAGAGCCAGTCCCAGCCCCGTGCCCTTGCCGGGGTCCTTGGTAGTAAAGAAAGGTTCAAATACCCGCGGTATCAGCGAGGCAGGAATCCCGCAGCCTTCATCGCTGACGTGGAGGCTGGTCAGGTCATTCTCGCCATGGGTGCTGATCGTCACCCGCCCCCCGGCCACGCTGGCGTCACGCGCATTGCCGAGCAAATTCAGCAATACCTGCAGAATCTGTTGATAGTCAGCCTTGATGAACAAGCCGGGCTGGCAGCCATTGGTCAGCACGATGGGAACGGCATCGTGCTCGAGAATGAACAGGCTGATGGCTTCGGCAGCGACTTTGTGCAATTCGACCGCTTCCAGTCTGGTCGGCTTTTCCTGCAGGGTGCCCGCATGCGAAAACCGCAACAGCGCATCGGTGATGCCTGCGATGCGCCGGGTTTGGGCCAACATCTTTTCTGCTACTGCCTGTAGCTCCGGATCGACAGACTCGTCACGGAGGTTCTGCGCCAGGCAGGCAATGCCGGTAACCGGGTTGCCAATCTCATGCGCCACACCCGCTGCCAGACGGCCGATGGAGTTGAGTCGATCGGCGTGGGCCAACTCTTTTTCCATCAGCATGGTTTCCGTCTGGTCTTCCAGCAAAATGACCTGCCCAGGTGATGTTGTGGTCTTGCCGGCGCGATTGGTGGCAGTGGTTGGCGTGAGCAATGCTTTGTGCAGTTCGAACCAGCGCGGCTTGCCTTCAACCGCCAGCGGCTGGCGCGCCAGGCGCGTGACGTGCGGATCGTTGGCAAAGTCCTGCAGCAGTTGCTGCCACGGGCGGGGCAAGGCCGACAGCAACTGGCCGATGATTTGCTCGCCCGGCAACCCTGTCAGTTTGCTCATCGCTGCATTCCACAGCGCGACGCGACCTTTATCATCGAGCTCACACACACCGAGTGGAAGATTTTGCAGTACCTGTCGGTGATGGCGCCGCAACAAATCCAGATCCAGTGCTACGCCACTAAGATTGCCCTGCCATGACTCCACACCTTGCTCGAGCAGATTCAATACGCCGGCAGCCGAGGCGCTGGTGGCAGGTACCAGTGGTAGATAGTGTTCAACCAATTCGTGCGACAAGGTTGGGCCGAGCAGTGCGGAGAGATTGGCTTCCAACTGGTTGCGCAACTGCAGCAATTGGTAAGGTCGCTTCTCATCACTGTGCAGATGTAAGTCACGCAAGGCTTGCGCGACTTCCCTGCCGGCAGCATCGGCGCCCATTGGCGCTGACAAGCTGCTGATGAAGTCGGTAATCGAGCGGGCGCGCAACACATGACGTACGGCAGGTCCGGTATCTGGCGCGCACAAACGCGCGGCCTTGCGCTCTTCCTCGGTGGCTTTGGTAAATGCGGAAACGATCAACAGCAGGCAAAGGTTCGCGAGCAGTGAGCCACCTGCGACCACATCCCAGTCGATGTCATTCGCCGCTGTCAGTGGATAGGGAAGATCGGCCGTAAGACTCAGGTAAGGCAACAGGCCGAGCAGAAACCAGACCAGAAAGCCGCCGGCAAGACCGCTGAGGAAACCCTTGCTGTTGGCGGGTGGCCAGTACAGCAGCGCCAGCAATCCGGGCAAGAATTGCAGACAGGCACTGAACGAAATATACGCGGTGTCTTGCAGCCAACGACCATCTGCTATCAATAGATAGCTGAGGTAACCACAGATCAGCAGGCCCGTGATAAGCAGACGACGACGCAGCATCAGCCATGCATAAAGGCCGGTGCCGGCTGGCGGCTTGATGGTACGCAGCAACAGGTGGTTCATGCACATGTTCGCAACAGAGAGCGACAGCACGATGGTGAGTCCGCATGCTGCCGCCAAACCGCCAACAAAATAGAGCAGGGAAAGCAGCGGTGCATTGGCCGCTTTTATCATCAGCAGCGGCGCGTACTGCAGATTGCCGCTTTGTCCCTGTGAGTAATAGGCCCACAGTATCGGCAACACCGGAACGCTGGCGAACAACAGATAAAGTGGCAGTGCCCAGCTTGCCGTTTGCAGATTCCGTGGGTTCCGGTTCTCCGGGAAAATCATGTGGAATACATGCGGCATCGCAATGGCGGCAGTGAAAAACATCAGGATGCGCAGCGTGGTGGAGTCCACCGAGAAGGCAATCTCCAGGTGATCGACCGCAGGCGGTTGCACGGCGAGCCAGTTGTCCAGTGAGTCAAACCCGTTGAATACCCCGTAGAGTGCGAAGCCGCCAGTTATCAGCAAAATGAACAGTTTCAGCAGACCTTCAAAGGCCAGGCTAACGACAAGACTGCTGTTGGGCTCGCGGCCGGTGACATCCGGTGTGCCGAAGCGCAGCGCAAACACCACGATGACAAGCGTGAACATGAAGGCGACCAGTTGGGGATCGAGTGCCGGCGCCAGCAATTGAGCACTGGTAGCCACTGTGAGTGTCTGCAGCGCCTGCAGAGGCAGGGCGCACAACAACAGTACTATTGTTGTAAGTGTGCCTGCCCAGGGGCTGCGAAAGCGGAATGCAAACAAATCGGCAAGCGATGCCAGCTGGAAACGCTGCGTGATGCGCAACAACGGTTGCAACAGCAGTGGAGACAAAATGAACGCGCCAGCAAAGCCGATGTAGTAAGCGTTGTAACCCATGCCACGCGACGAGGCTGAGAGATAGGCAGTGTAAAACGACCAGGTGCTGACAATAATGCCGAGTGACAGCACATACAGTCCGGGATGTTGCAGCAGGCGCGCCGGCATGCGGCCCTGCTCTGTCAGCCAGGCGACACCAAAGAACAGCAGCAGATAGCAGCCTGCTGCCAGCAGTACGACGACGGGATCAAAACTCATCTGGTGAGCCTGATTTTTGTAACAGTGCTGTCAGCACGATAACCAGCAACGCGGCACCAAAGGGACTGTACCAGTGATCAAACGGAGCAAACGCCTGTAAGGCGCTTAGCACGATGATCAATATAAAGATGGGTAATGTGAGGCGGGACATGGGCAGTCACCTGTCACGGCGTTCCGGTGTTGCATCTTAGCCCATCAAGTGCGCAGCGTGTCAGTCCGGTTTCAAGCTGTGTTCCGGCAATTCGCGCAGCCCGGCCAGATCGCCCGGCTGCCAGTTGGCGATAGCCCATTCAAGAATATTCGTTGTAGATTCCCGCAGCAGTTGCAGGTCGGGATTCTGCTGCAGATAGCCCAGCGCACTTACAAGCACAGCTGCAGCATCAGTTGAATCGACTGCTTCGGCAAATTGCTGTTTGCCCAGTTTCTGGCCCGCTTCATTGATGATGACGGGGATATGGGCATAGCGTGGAGTGGGCAGTCTTAATTGCTGTTGCAGAAACAACTGGCGCGGCGTGGAGTCGAGCAAGTCGATGCCACGCACTATGTCGGTGATTCCCTGCCAACCGTCATCCACAACCACAGCCAATTGATAGGCGAAGTAGCCGTCACGCCGACGCAGAATAAAATCGCCGACGTCATGATCAAGCTGCTGCATGAGCTCGCCTTGCAGGCGATCAATGCAACCCATGACGCGCATTGGCACTTTGCAGCGCAATGCGGTGGTGCTGTCAGGTTTGAGATGAAGAGAGCGGCAGGTGCCTGGATAAATATCTGCACCAGCAAGGTCCTGACGCGAACAGCGACAGGCGTAGATCAGTTCATTGGCTTGCAGTGTTGCCAGTGCTTCTTCATAGGCAGCAAGTCGCTGACTTTGATAGACAACACCTTCGTCCCAGTGCAGCCCAAGTTTTTCCAGCGTACGCAGAATATCGCTCGCTGCCCCCGCTGCTTCGCGCGGAGGATCCAGATCTTCCATGCGAACAAGCCAGCAGCCACCAGCAGCACGTGCGTCGAGATAACTCGCGAGTGCTGCGGTGATGGAGCCGATGTGAAGAGGGCCGGTAGGAGAGGGGGCGAAACGCCCCCGGTAACTGCGGAGAGGTGAAGCGGGAATTGCCAGGCCTGGATCAGGCGCTGCCAATCTGCTTTTCCTTGATTTCATCGAGCGTCTTGCAGTCGATGCACTTGTTGGCGGTTGGACGGGCTTCGAGGCGGCGAATGCCGATTTCGACGCCGCAGGAATCGCAATAGCCGTAGTCATCGTTCGCAATCAGTTCGATGGTGCTGTCGATCTTCTTGATAAGACGGCGCTCGCGGTCGCGTGTACGCAGTTCAAGGCTGAACTCTTCTTCCAGCGTCGCGCGGTCAGCTGGATCGGGCGGGTTGGCAGCTTCGTCCTGCATGTGATGCACAGTGCGATCCACTTCCTGCATCAGCTCATCACGCCAGTTGAGAAGGATCTTGCGGAAATGCTCCTTCTGTTTGTCATTCATGTAATCCTCGCCCTTCTGCATGACATAAGGCACGAAGCCCTTGTTGGCAGCTTGCAACGGGGAAGCCATGCCAGCGCCAGCGCTTGGGTTTTTGCTGGCAGCTGACTGCGGCGATGCTTTTTGGCCCGCCGGTTTTGCTTGAGTGGTTTCTTTACTGCTCATAGTGGTCGCGGTTTTGCCTGGTTTGGTTGGACTTGCCGTGCCGACAGTCTTGGCCGGAGCTGGAGCAGCTGCGGTTTTGGCAGGCACAGCATTCTTGGAAACAGTGGGGACGGCAGCAGGTGCCGCCTTGGATACAACAGGTTTGACCGTCTTGGCTGCCGGAGGCGGCACAGGAACGGCTTTCACCGGAGCTGCTTTGGCTGCCGGCACTTTTTTGGCGGCTGGCTTGGGCTGTGGAGCAGGTGCTTTTTTGGCAGGTACAGCCTTGGTAGGCGCGGCAGGCTTTACGACCTTCTTGGCGGGAGCCGCCTTGACCTTGGTCTTTGGTGCCGGTTTAGGTGCTGCTTTTTTTGGAGGCGTTTTGGCTGTCGGCTTGGCTACCACTTTTGCTGGCTTTGCCTTGCTCACTTTTTTGGCGGCTGCTTTACCGACAACTTTTGCTTTTGGTTTGCTGCTCGGTTTGGCGGAGGAAGGTTTCTTTGCCGTTTTTGTTTTAGCCATCGTGGGTACCCTGCTGAAGTAAGACTACTAGATGCCGCTAACGCCAGGTAACGCTTCAGTCCAAGCCGGACTGAACCCTGTTTTTGGAAAGCGCGCAAACTACCAGATTCCACCGGCGGGTGCCAGAACTTGGACCCTTCATTCGGAGCGGCGTGTAGTGTGTCACAGCGACCTCTCGTTACTGCGGGTTTGTTGATGGCAGTGTTGGGAGTTCTGTCTCATCTATCAGAACGCTCTGGTCTGTTATGGTGCAGGTGAGCGACCACAACTGATCGCCTCGACAAGGGCCACTGACACAATAGCCTGTCGCAGGTTCAAACAACGCGCCGTGCATGGCGCACTGGATGTATTCGCCATCGGGACTCATCAATTGACCGCCTTGCCAGGTCAGGGGAATGCCAAGATGAGGACAACGGTTCAGATAGGCGTGTACTGAGTCGGCCGCTGTGCGTATCAACAGGATGTGGGTGGTGCCGACGAGAACTCTGCGCGCCGGTCCTACTGACAGATCAGACAGTTCGCAGAGTTTCAGCATGAGGTCAGCGCGCGGTTAGCCCAATGCCTGGGCAAAATCGGCGATCAGATCGTCAGTATCTTCAATGCCAACCGACAGTCGTATCATCGAATCCGCGATGCCCATGGAGGCGCGGCGTTCAGGGCCCATCTCGAAGTAGATGGTGTGTGCCACCGGAATCCCGAGGGTGCGCGTATCACCAAGACTGCTGGAGATCGCGACGATGCCCAGCGCATTCAGGAAGTCGAAACAGTCCACTCCGTCAGCAAGTTCAATGCTCAACAGCGAACCGGCCTTGCGAAACAGCTCTTTGGTGCGGGCATGCTGTGGGTGCTGCTCCAGCCCTGGATAAAACACCTTGGCCACCTTGGGATGTTCGCTGCAGAAGCGGGCAAGGGCGAGCGCGTTGTCACAGGATTTATCCATGCGCAGGCCCAGCGTGTCGGCGCCTACCGAGATATGGTGTGCTGCTTCCGGTGCCAGCGAGCCACCCATGTCGCGTAAACCCTTTTTACGAATTTGCTGGCTGCCCCACAGCGACGGCGCCACGCTTTTATAGGTGTCATAGATGTTGGGGTAGCGAGTCCAGTCGTAGACGCCGGTATCGGTAACCGAACCGCCCAATGCATTGCTATGGCCGCCAATGATTTTGCTGAGCGCATTCACGACCAGACTGGCGCCCACACTCTTTGGCAGGAACAGCCATGGCGAGGTGAGCGTGTTGTCGACGACGTAGAGCAGAGCCTTCTCATTGCATAGCTGCCCTATGCCAGCGAGATCGGCTACCTGGGTTGCGGGATTGGCGATGGTCTCAACGAAAACCATGCGCGTGTTGGGCTGCAGCGCGGCGCGCACGTTATCCGCTTCGGTGGCATCCACGAAGCTGACCTGGATACCCAGGGTCTGCAGTGTGCCGAAAAAGCTGTTGGTATTGCCGAACAGAAAGGCGCTCGACACGACATGATCGCCCTGACGCAGCAGGGAAAGCATGGTCGACGTAATCGCTGCCATGCCGGTGCCGAAGCAGACAGTGGCGATGCCACCCTCCATGCCGGTGATCTTGCGCGACAGGGTCTCCACCGTCGGGTTGCTCTGGCGACCATAGGAATAGCCGGGCTTCTTGCCCTGGAACACCGCCGCAATCTCGCGCGCATCTTCATAAGCGAAGGCAACGGAAGGGTGGACAGGCTTGTGCAGCACGCCATGTTCAGGTCGTTCGCGACGATCAGCATGCAGGGTGGTGGTGGTGAATTGGTTCTTGATCTTCTTGCTCATAAAGGGGGCCGAAAATACTGATTTGACAGGCATTCCGGTGATATTAGCGCGAACATGCGCTACCATGCAGCCACTCTGGCTGATTCAGTGGGGATCTTCTCATGGCATCCATCAAACAACTTTTTCCAAGACTTCTGGTTGTCTCACTTTTGTGTGTGCTGACGGCCTGCGCCAATACCCAGCGTGCAGCTGAGGAAGCCGCAGCGGCAGAAGTCCAGGTAGCTGCCGAGAAGGCGGCAATGGAAGCCGAAATGGAAACGCAGCGCCTGCGTGAAGAACAATTGCTGGCCGAAGAAAGAGCCAGACAAGAGGCCGCGCGCGTTGAGGCAGCTCGCGTTGAAGCGGAAGCACAGCGCGCCCGCCAGCAGCAGGCCGAGCAGCAAGCGCGCCAACGCCAACAGAATTCCCCTGCAGCGCGTAGCCAGAACGCCGATCAGCGCGCTGCCGAAATTGCCAGACAGCAGGCTCGTATTGCTGACTTGCGCGCCAGGATTGCTGCCAACAACACTGAAACCGAGAAGCTGGACAGTGCCAATACCTCCTTGCGTGAAGCGATAACTGCAGCGGAGTCGCTTTCTGCAACGCTCAGTGCCGAACAGCAGAAATACGCCAATACCGACCCTGCCACTGGCGCCACGCAGGAGCCACTTTCCAAGTCCAGGATCGACGAGCTGACTGCCCAGGTCGAGAAGTTGCGGGCACAGGCAGATGAGCTGGCCAAACAAGCTCCCTGAATAACGTTCGCGTCTGCTTATCCAGCAGGAAGCAAGGTCTTCCCGGCTTTAATTCCGGCTGGGGGCTGTGATAGAGTCCGCCCGGTTTTTTGTGGGCCAAACAGGCCCCACAACAATCAAGATTCCAATAAAAACAGCTTCATCAATCTTCGCTACAACTACAGAAAACACCGGGAGATAACTGCATGGCAGGTTCCATCTTATTGATCATTGCGCTGTCCCTGTTCGGGCTCGCAGTCGCCTTCTTCTACATGAAAAAGGTCACCTCGATTCCGCTCGATCTTGGTCTCGACAAGGAAAGCAGTGACCGACTGAAAGCCATTCACGGTGCCATCGCAGAAGGCGCCATGGCGTTCCTGAAGCAGGAATACCGTGTACTGGTGTGGTTTGTACTGGGTTTCGCCGTTGTCATCGGTTTGCTGACCGACAACCATGAGACAGCCGAGAACAATGAAGGCTGGTTTACTGCCATCGCATTTGTATTTGGTGCTGCCATCTCCATTCTGTCGGGTTACATCGGCATGAAAGTGGCCACCGCCGGCAACGCCCGCACGACCGTTTCTGCCCGTAATGGTCTGGCCGATGCCTTCGTTGTCGCCATCAACTCCGGCGCAGTAATGGGCTTTGCCCTGGTCAGCCTGGCTACGCTCGGTATGACCCTGATCTACCTCTTCATGAAAACGATGCTGGCCGATGTGCCAAACAACGTTCTGATGGAAGTGATCGC
>JAZKEH010000651.1:18128-18529 GCA_040387155.1 Pseudomonadota bacterium
TTCGGCCTGGGTGGTTCCACCATCGCCCTGTTCGCTCGCGTAGGCGGCGGTATCTTCACCAAGGCAGCCGACGTTGGTGCCGACCTGGTAGGTAAAGTTGAGAAAGGCATTCCGGAAGACGATCCGCGCAACCCGGCTGTTATCGCTGACAACGTCGGTGACAACGTCGGTGACGTTGCCGGTATGGGCGCTGACCTGTTTGGTTCCTGCGCAGAAAGTACCTGTGCTGCACTTGTGATCAGTGCGATCGCTTTTGCTTCTGACATTGATGCGATGATGTATCCGATCATGATTACGGCAGTCGGTATCGTCGTCAGTCTGGTAACCAAGATCGTCACCGCCATGGCAGTAAGCGTTACTGCTGAAGACAAGGTGGGCAAAGCGCTGAAAATGCTGTTGGG
>JAZKEH010000652.1:0-2396 GCA_040387155.1 Pseudomonadota bacterium
TGTCGATGGTCCCTCGATTGGCGCGTATCAGCCCGGTCAAACGGGTAAATACGCCGTTCAACAGCGACTGCAATTGAATCGGCTCCATCTGCTCGGACATTTTGGTGAATCCGCGCATGTCGCAAAACATGACGGTCATCTGGCGGTTGGTCGCCTGCATGCTGTAGGCGTCCGGGTCCTTCACCATTTCATCGACGAGTTCGGGCGGCACATAGGTGCCGAAAAGATTCGCCAGCTCCCGCTTGGACCGGCTTTCCACGAAATACCCGTAACTCATGTTGAGCGCGAACGCCGTCACGGCCATCGTCAGCGACGCCGCCAGCGGCAATACCAGGCCATAAGCCTGGTAGAGCCAAAGGTTGAAGGCGCCCAGCACAACAACGACCAGCACGCTCAGAATGACGGCGCGTGTTGCCGTTATCAGCGGAAGGGCAAATGCCAGAACCAGCCCGGACAGAAGCAGAACCACGACGTCGTAACCGATCGCATAGTCCGGCTTGACCAATATCTTCCCGTCCAGCAGTCCGGAAATGACATTGGCGTGGGCTTCGACCCCCGGGTAAATTTCGCTCACGGGCGTGACTCGCAGGTCCTGCAGGCCAGGGGCCGTGGTGCCCAACAGGACAATCTTGTCCTTCAAATCACCCGCCGGGATTGCCTTCGACAAGAGGTCCGCCGCCGACACATACCGGAAGGACCCTCCCTTGGGGCCTCCCAACCCGCGAAATGGAACCAGTGAGGAAACGCGTTCATCGACCGGAATCGCGAGTGTCTTGTTTCCCAACTTGAGCTGGATGCTATCCAGGCCCTGGTAACTTCTGGCCAGAAACCTTTCTCTCGGAAAGCCTGGAACAACCGTCGGCGAACCCGCCAGCATGCGAAACATGGCGAGCGACAACGATTCGTAATATTGCTCCTTGTACTCCGCGATCAACGGCAACGAACGCACTACACCGTCAGCCTCCTGAATGGGATTGAAATGGCCGGCGGCCGGTGCGGCGCTGGACAGACGGGCAATGTTGGAGCCGAATCCGTTCCAACTGGTAAAGGTGATGGGGCGCCCTTGCAGCGCCTCCTTTGTCATCACCGGAGCGGGCAATACACCCGATGAGCGCCCATCGCGGTCGCTGGTGAGGTAATAGCCCAGCACCACCGGCCGCTTCTCCAGCGATCTGGCGAACATCGCGTCGTAATCCAGCGAAGGCTGGAGCTGTTTCAGTTTGTCGACAAACCCCGCCTGGTCGCGCAGCTCTTTCTGCGCCAGCTCGTTGAGCCTTTTCAGGCCGGAGCTCTCGTCGGCCTCGGCAAAAACGACGTCGAAGCCCAACAACGCGATTTTCTGGCGATCGAACAACTCGTCGGTCAACTCGCTCAACCGGTTGCGCCCCCAGGGCCAACGCCCTACCTCGGCCAGGCTCTTCTCGTCAATATCGACAATAACAATGCGCTCGTCCAGCGTCCTGGGCATGGTGGCCCGCAGACGCGAGTCGTAAATGATGTTGTCCAGCCTGTCCAGTACCCCAAGGCGCATAACGCCCATGGCATGGAGAAGTGCAAAAATGAGCGGTAAGAGGGTTACGGCGATGCGGGGCCAATGCCTCGATAGAGATCCCATGCCACCCCGCTAGTTGACTGCCTGGCAAGCCAGAGATGTACGTGGTTCGACCGGCGGCTCAGGTTTGGACAAATTGCATCTGGGTACCCGCGAGCTCGATCAGGTCACCGTTCTTCAACGAAACCGGCTCGGTACCGATAGGCGCGCCATTGAGCGAAGGATTCCCAGCGCCTTCCACGTGGTGTACGACAAAGCCGTGTTGCCGCTTGGTGATCGCGGCCACCGCTACACCGGGCTTGCCAATGGTGGTGACAACCTTGGTAAGCGGCACCTCGCGTCCCGACGCGGCACCGGACAGCACCTTGATCGATGCCTGCGCGCTGGAGGAAGCCGCCGCGGGCGGGCGTGGAGCGAATGCCGCTACACCGGCAGGTTGCGACACCGGCGGCGGTGCCATGCCGCCCGGGCTGGACTTGACCATCATGGTCTTCTCGAAGCCGTCGCTGCCGGCTTCGTGCACGAACTTGATCTTGTATTTGCCGACTTCGACCGTGTCGCCATTGTGCAGTTGCTGCTTCTTGGCGGCCTTGCCGTTCACGTAGGTACCGTTCGTGCTGTTCAGGTCTTCGATGAATACGTCACTGCCTGCCATCTGGAACACCGCGTGTTCGCCGCTGATGGCGAGGTTGTCGATCACTACGTCGTTGTACGGCCGACGGCCCAAGGTAGTCCGGTCTTTGGTCAACTGGACTTCCTTGATGACAACACCATCGATCGATACGATCATTTTCGGCATGACCGACTCCTATTTCTGTGACTGGTTTTCAAGATGCTCATGGAC